>NZ_JBPQTV010000035.1:0-31462 GCF_051386515.1 Streptomyces sp. URMC 123
GGGACACGGTCGCGAACGCCGTGCGGTCGCCGGCCCCCGCGCCCGCGGCGGCCCCGGTCTCCTTCCAGGGCGCCCGGTCGACCCGCATGTCGACCAGGCGGAAGCCGGCGTCCGTGCACAGCTCCAGCGCCCGGGGCAGCAGCCCGCTGCCGACGCGGTACGAGAGGTGGACCCGGATGTGCCGGCCGCCGCCGAGGCGGGGGAAGCGCCGGGTGAACCGGGGGTAGCCGCGGGCGATCAGGAAGTGGACGGCCGTGGCCACCACGGCGAGGACGCCCAGCCCGCCGCCGCAGGCCATGCCGATCGCACACGTCACCCAGACGGTGGCCGCGGTGGTCAATCCCCGTACGGCGTCCCGGCGGACGAAGATGAGCCCGCCGCCGATGAAGCCGATCCCGGAGACGATCTGGGCGGCCACCCGCGAGGGGTCGAGGTCCACCCCGGGCAGCCCGGTGACCGCGCCGAACCCGTGCTGGGACACCTCCATGAACAGCGCGCTGCCCACACCGACCAGGGTGTGCGTGCGCAGTCCCGCGTTCTTCTGCCCGACCGCGCGCTCCAGGCCGATCGCCGTGGACAACACCAGCGCCAGGCCCAGCTCGGCGAGCATGCGCACGCCCTGCTCGCCGCCCGGCCCCCACAACGACAGACCCATCGCCGACACGCTCGTGACCTCCCTGTTTCCTCGACAGTGATCCAAGGGACGAGCCTTGCCGCCCGGCGCCGGGCCATGTGCCCTCGCCCGATGTTTCGTCGACCCGACCGCACCGTGGGAGCGCCGCCCGCGGCCCGACCGCGGCGCCGCCACCGCACCGCCGCGGCGCGGCCTCAAACCGGAAAGGGGCGAGAATCGCCGGAACGAGCGGACCTCGACCACGGGCCTATGGTCGGCCGTGAGGGTGAACCTACCCTCGCGGCATGGACTTCTCCGCCGCCTTGGAGCTGATGAAGAAGGGCCGCCGGATGGCGCGCAAGGGCTGGATTCAGCCCGGGAAGTACGTGTATCTGGAGCCGGAGTCGACGTGTGTCGCCCCGGACGGGGAGACCCGCACCTTGGTCGCCCATCTGCGGTTCAAGAACGCCGAGGGAAAGGTGCAGGTCGGGGTGCAGCCCTCGCACGCGGGGCTGCTCGCCGACGACTGGTACGACGTGGGCGAGGCACAGGAGCGCGCGTCCGGTGGTGCCGGGACCGCTCAAGGCGCCGACACCGCCCAGGGCGTCGACGGCGTCGGTGGCACCGGGAACGTTCACTCGTCCGCGTCGAGCGCGAACGACCCGTACACCGGCCGCCCCGCCGGCCGATAGACCTGGATGGCGACACCGGCCCCGGTGGTCACGGTGTCCAGGAGCTCGAAGGCCGTCGGCACCGCCCCGTCCGCGAAGAGCCGCTTTCCCGTGCCCAGGACCACGGGGTAGATCCAGAGTCGATACTCGTCGATGAGGTCGCGCTCCATCAGGCTCCGCGCCAGCGCGCCGCTGCCGTGGATCTGGAGCTCCCGGCCGGGGCGCTTCCTCAGCTCGGCGACGGCGGCCGGCACGTCGTCGCCCAGCAGCGTGGAGTTGTGCCACTCCAGCCGGTCGAGCGTGGTGGAGGCCACGTACTTCGGCAGCGCGTTGAGCCGGGACGCGATGGGGTCGTTCTCGTCGGTGAAGTGCGGCCAGTGCGCGGCGAAGATCTCGTACGTCCGGCGGCCGAGCAGAAAGCCGTCCGCCTCGGCGAACCAGTCGGCCACCAGGCGGGCCATGTCCTCGTCGGCGTACGGCACCAGCCAGCCGCCGTACGGGAACCCGCCCTCCCGGTCCTCCTCCGGCCCGCCGGGGGCCTGCATGATCCCGTCCAGGGACAGGAACGTGGTCAGCGTCACCCGTGCCATGGCTGCTCCCCGTGTCTCGCGGCCGCCGGCCGGTCGTCGGCGGCGCGGGCCCGACCACGCTAACCGGGCGGCGGGCGGGAGGGATGGTGACGCGGCCAGGCGCCGCCCGGATGCGGCCGAACGGCGGCGCCGGGCGGGGTCCCTGGGCCGCTCGCGGGTCAGCCCGTCTTCTTGGCCTCCTGGACCGCCTTGGCCAGCGCCTCGATGAGGGGCGCGCAGCCGGCGTAGGAGAAGCGGGGCTCGCTCATCCAGGGAGTGACCTGGCCGGCCTTGACCGCGGGAAGCTCCTGCCAGGCCGGCTTGGCGGCGAGGTCCTTGGGCTGGAGGGCGGAGGTCCGGCTGTCGAGCAGAATCAGGTCGGCCTGGTACTTGTTGGCGTTCTCCCAGCTCAGGGACTCGAAGTAGCCGCCCTCGTCCAGCTTGTCGGGAACGACGAGGTCGACGCCGAGCTCGCGGAAGTACTTCAGGTCGGCGCTGAGCTCCGGGTTGGAGACATAGAACAGGTCGGCGCTACCGGAGGCGGCCATGACCTTGACCGGGTTGCTCTTGACGGCCTTGCGCAGGGTCTCCGCGGCGGCCTCGAAGCGGGCCTTGGCGTCGGCGACCGGCTTGGCGGAGAGGTCCGCGCCGAGCGCCTCGGCGAGCTCGGCGTGGCGCTTGATGGGCTCCAGCAGCGAGACGCGGGAGGAGGTGAAGCCGACGCTGGGGGCCACGCTCAGGATCTTGTCCTTGCTCTCGGCCGGCACGTACCAGAGGTCGTTGGGCTCGAACATGTTGGTGACCAGCAGCTCGGGGCGGAGCGAGACGTACTTCTCGATGTTGAACTCGCCCCAGGCGTTGCCGAGGACGGTCAGCTTGTCCACGTCCAGCTCGCCGGCCTGCGGGTCGGCGGTGCCGTCGGTGCGCTTGGTCGGCCCGAAGACGCCGACGATCCGGTCCCGCACCCCGAAGTCGTGGAGCGCGGCCGCGGTGCCGACGAAGGCGACGACGCGCTGGGGGCGGCCCTTGAGGCTGGCGGTCTTCTTGCGGTCGTCGGTGAAGGACCAGGCGCCGCCCTTGTCCGCGCCGCCGCCGTCGCCGCCGCTGTCCTTGCCGCCGCAGGCGGTGACCAGGGCGGTGAGGCCGAGCGCGCCACCGGCGGTGAGCAGGGAGCGGCGGCTGAGGCGGGTGGCGGTGCGGGGGTTGGGCATGGCGGACTTCTCTCGTGGAACGTACGGGGACCCGGAGGGAGCCCCGGGAGGGCATTAGGTTAACCTCACCTAAGTTGATGTTTCAGCCGGGGTGGCGCACCGCGCGCCCCGCCGCAGCGGAGCGTAAGTGTGACTCTCAGCAAGTCCTCGCCGTCCACCGGGAAGGCGACCGCCACGTCGCCGCCCATGGCAGGCGGCCCCCCGCCGGGGCCGCCGGGCGGAGGGCCGCCGGGAGGGCCACCCACGGGCGGCTCGGCACACCCCGGGACGGGTACGGCGCCACGCGGCGGGAGCGCGGCGCCATCCGGGAGGAGCGCGGCGCCGCGCCACGCGTGGAAGGCCGCCGGACTGTTCGGCGCGCTGCTCCTGCTGCTGGCCGTCGTCGCGCTCAGCCTGGCGGTCGGCGCCAAGCCGCTCTCGCTCGCCGACGCCTGGCGCGGGCTCTTCGACGACACCGTGCCCAGCTACACCGTGGTGCACCGGATGCGGCTCCCCCGCACCCTGCTGGGGCTGCTGGTGGGGGCGGCGCTGGGGCTCGCCGGTGGCGTGATGCAGGCGCTGACCCGCAATCCGCTGGCCGACCCCGGGCTGCTGGGCATCAACGCGGGGGCGTCGGCCGCCGTCGCCACCGCAACCGCCTTCCTGGGCGTCGCCGGTTTCTCCGGATACGTCTGGTTCGCCTTCCTCGGCGCGGCCGCGGTCTCGGTCCTCGTCTACGCGGTGGGCGGCGGGCGCGCGGCCACCCCGGCCCGGCTCGCGCTGGTCGGCACCGCCCTCAACGCGGCCCTCTTCTCGTACGTCAACGCCGTCATGCTGCTGAACACCACGGCACTGGACAGCATGCGCTTCTGGACGGTGGGCTCCCTGGCGGGCCCCAACGCCGGCACGGCGGCGGTCATCGCGCCGTATGTCGCGGTGGGCGCCCTGCTCGCCCTGGCGCTGGCCCGCCCGCTCAACGCGCTGGCCCTCGGCGAGGACTCGGCGCGGGCGCTCGGCGCCCGGCCCGAGCGCGTACGGGCCGTCGGCATCGTGGCCGTGACCCTGCTGTGCGGGGCCGCCACGGCCGCCTGCGGGCCCATCGTCTTCGTCGGCCTGATGGTGCCGCACCTGGTGCGCGCCCTCACCGGGCCCGATCTGCGCTGGCTGCTGCCGTACTGCGCGGTGGTGGCCCCCTCGCTGATGCTGGGCGCCGATGTGCTCGGCCGCGTGGTCGCCCGGCCCTCGGAGCTCCAGGTCGGCATCGTCACGGTGGTCGTGGGCGGCCCGTTCTTCCTCTACTTCGTCCGCAAGCGCAGGGTGGCGGCCGCATGAACGACACATCGACGACCCCGCGGACGCCCGGCGCGAAGACCGCTCCCACGGCCGATACCGCGGCCGAGGCCGCTGCCACTTCCGCTGTGGCGGCGCCTGCCGTTGCCGCTGCCGGCGCGCTCGCCGACGGCGGGAGCGCACGCCCCGTACGGCGCCCGGCCACCACGGCGATCCGTACGCCCGGCGGCCTGTCGCTCACCTTCCGGCCCCGGGCGCTGGCCGTCGGCGCGGGGGCCGTGGTCCTCGCGCTCGTCATCGCCGTGCTGTCGATCGGCAGCGGCGACTACCCCCTGAGCCCCGCCGAGGTACTGCGGACCCTCGTCGGGAACGGCGCGCCGGCCGACACCTTCATCGTCCAGGAGCTGCGGCTGCCGCGCGCGGTGGCCGCCCTGCTGGTCGGCGCGGCCCTCGCGCTCGCCGGCGCCGTCTTCCAGTCCCTGGTGCGCAACCCCCTCGGCAGCCCCGACGTCCTCGGCTTCACCCAGGGCTCGGCGGCCGGGGTCCTCACCGGCATCGTGCTCTTCGGCGGTGGCGGCCTGGCCGTCACGGCCGGGGCCGTGGGCGGCGGGCTGCTCACCGGAGCCCTCATTTATCTCCTCGCCTGGCGCCACGGCGCGCACAGCTACCGGCTGGTGCTGGTCGGCAGCGGCGTCGCGGCGATCCTCACCGGCGTCAACGGCTATCTGCTGACCCGCGCCCAGATCATGGAGGCCGCGCGCGCCATGCTGTGGCTCACCGGCAGCCTCGACGGGCGCGGCTGGGACGACATCCTCCCGCTGGCGGTGGCCATGGCCGTGACGGTGCCGGTGGTGCTGCTCGGCTGCGGCCGGGCGCTGCGCATGCTCGAAATGGGCGACGACACGGCGGCGGCGCTGGGCGTACGGGTCGAGCGGGTGCGGCTGGCCATGCTCGTCGCGGCCGTACTGCTCGCCGCCTTCGCGTCCGCGGCGGCCGGGCCGGTGGGCTTCCTGGCCCTGACCGCCCCGCAGCTCGCCCGCCGGCTGACCGGCTCCCCCGGCCCCAACCTGCTGACGTCCATGGGCGTCGGGGCCACGCTGCTGATCACCGCCGACTGGGTCGCCCAGCGCGCCTTCCCCGGCCACCAGTTGCCGGTGGGCGTGGTGACGGGCCTGCTCGGCGGCGGCTATCTGGTCTGGCTGCTGGCGCGGGAGCGCAGGGCCGGCCGGATCTGAGGACACGCGACGCGCGCGCCCGGTGGGCGGGCGGGGCGCGGAGACGGCTTCGGCACGACGAGGAGCGGGAGCGGCCGGCGCGGCCGCGGAACACGGCGATGAGCACGACCACGAACGGGAACGACGGGACACAGGCGATGGCACGGGAGCGGGCAGCGGAGCGCGGCACGGCGACGGCGACGGCGACGGCGGAGGGCGACCCGGCGCCGGCCGGTGCGGCGGCGGACGGTCGTACGGCGGTGGACGGTACGGCGACGGCGGACGGTCGTACGGCGGTGAGTGGCGCGGACACGGGCACCCGTACGGCGGCCGGGGACGCGCAGGCCGGTGGCGAGGGCGCGGCGCGGCTGCGGGGCAGCGGGTTGACCCTCGCGTACGAGCGCCGGACCATCGCCGAGGACCTGAGCGTCGCGATCCCCGACCGATCCTTCACCGTCATCGTCGGGCCCAACGCGTGCGGCAAGTCCACGCTGCTGCGCGCGCTGTCCCGCATGCTCAAGCCGGCGGCCGGCCGGGTGTTGCTCGACGGGCAGGACATCGCGTCCCTGCCGGCGAAGCGGCTCGCCCGGACCCTCGGGCTGCTGCCCCAGACCTCGATCGCCCCGGACGGGATCACGGTCGCGGATCTCGTCTCCCGGGGCCGCTACCCGCACCAGGGGCTGCTACGGCAGTGGTCGGAGGAGGACGAGCGGGTCGTCCGGGAGTCCATGGCGGACACCGGCGTCGCGCAGCTGGCCGACCGCTACGTCGACGAGCTGTCCGGCGGCCAGCGCCAGCGGGTGTGGATCGCGATGGCCCTCGCCCAGCGCACGCCGCTGCTGTTGCTGGACGAGCCGACGACGTATCTGGACATCGCCCACCAGATCGAGGTGCTGGACCTGTGCGCCCGGCTCCACGAGGAGCAGGGCCGCACGCTCGTGGCCGTGCTGCACGACCTCAACCACGCGGCGCGCTACGCCACGCATCTGATCGCGATGCGCGACGGGCGGGTCGTCGCCGAGGGCGCGCCCAGTGAGATCGTCACCGCGGAGCTGGTGGAGGAGGTCTTCCGGCTGCCCTGCCGGGTGATCGACGACCCGGAGACCGGCACCCCGCTGGTGGTCCCGGCGGCGCGGCGGCGCGCGGAGAGCCCGACCGGGGCCGCGGACCCCGTCCGCTGACGCGAGCGACCGCCGGGGCCGGCCCCCTCGCCCCGGCGGCACGCCACCACGCCACGCGGTGTGTGACGTGTCGTTCACCCTCTGGCGCGATGGGGCACCGCCCCGCTATCTTCGCTGCTCGAACAGCTACCCGGTGCCGAGCTGTCCCCCCATGTGCCGGAGCGTCCCCGCGGCTTCGACGCGTGCTCACACCGGCGTCGGCACGGGCGGGAGCGCGCCAGGCGCGGCTTTGACACCCACTGGACCGAACGTGGAGTCGCTCAGCCATGCCCAACGCACCGATATCCGGCGCATCCGCCGCCGCTGCAACCTCTTCCGCCCCGTCCGTCTCCGCCGCGCCGCGCCGCCGTTGGGCCGCGGTCTGCGGGGTCGCGCTCGCCGCCGTTCTGAGCCTGACCGGCTGTCTGGGGGACGGCGACGCCGCGCCGTCGGGCACGAAGCCCCCGGCCTCCGCTTCCGCCTCGCCGTCCACGGGCGCCCCGGCGTCGGCTGCCGGTACGCCGTCCGCCGCGGGCGCTCCCTCGGCCTCCGCCGCCGCGACACCTCGCGGGGGCGGCGCGGCCCCGGCCACGCCCCGGGCGACGGCCTCGGCCACCCCGAGGAAGTCGTCCCCGGCCGCCGCGACCCCCCGGGCCGGCGGCCCGACCGCCGCCTCCGGCACGACCTGCGAGATCCGCTCGAACGCCGGCAACTGCTACTCCGCCGGCCAGTTCTGCCGCAAGGCGGACGTCGGCGCGAGCACGCACGACGCGAAGGGCCGCCTCATCCACTGCGGCGGCGACGGCAGCCGCCCGCGCTGGCACTACTGAGCCCTTCGGCGTCCCGCCCGGCTTCACGTGCCCCGACACCGAGGTGCCCCTACGAAGGCGGCCCGTCGCCCGGCCGCATAACGCCCGCGAGGTAAGCCCCCCGCGGCGCCGAGGACGGCGAACCCCCGTGCCTCACCCGGCCACCGGCCGCCCAAGCCCGCCCCGCCCTCGACCTGTTGGACTGTCGTTGTATATGCCACCCAATTTTGCGACCATGTATGGATCGGCAAGTTGCCGCAGGAAGAGGAGATGTGGGTTGTTGTTCAAGAGGACCAAGCGTGACCGCAAGGATTCCGACCGCAGGGACGCCAAGGGTTCCAAGGGCTACAGGAAGACCGGATGGCGGACCGAGGGCAGCAAGATGTCCGACGAAGAGACGCTGGCGGCGATCGTAGCTTCCACCACTGTCATCAACTAACCGGCAATGCACTGGCTGCCTGCCCGACAAGGGCGGGGCCGCGGTCGACACGTCCGCGCGTGCACCGCGCCGGGCGGGAGCGGTCGTGCGCATTCGGCCTCGAGCGCGGCCAGGCGCTTGCCCGGACCGAGGCGCCGTGGAGGTCACAGGACGTGGATGCGCTCCATCCGGGGCGTTTCTCCCCGCCGCAGCACCTGGGCCCGGGGGTGGGCGCGGGGAGCGGACGGGGTGGTCAGCAAGGCGGCGTAGAGAGTGAGCCCGGGGCCGAAGGCCATGGCTACCACCGGGCCGCCCTCGTCCAGCGTGCCGTCGGCGATCAGACGGTCGAGTACCAGCAGCACGGTCGCCGACGAGCAGTTGCCGTGCTCGGCAAGGACGGTGCGGGAGGCAGCCAGCGCGTGGTGGGGCAGGTCCAGTTCCCGCTGGACGGTGTCCAGGATGCGCGGGCCGCCGGGGTGCACCGCCCACGCCCGTACGTCGGGCACGTCGAGCCCGTGCCGCGCCAGCAGGTCCTTGACCACCGAACGCACGTGTTCGGCCAGCACGTGCGGCACCTGGGGGGACAGTCCCATGCGAAAGCCCAGATCGGTGATGTCCCAGGTCATGTGGTCGCTGGTCGTGGGGTCGGTGAGCGCTGCGACATCCACCAATTCCAGTCCGGGCCGGTCGGCGGCCGGGGCCTTCCCGTCGTGTGGCGTCAGCACCAGGGCGACAGCGGCATCGCCGAACAGCGCGTGCGCGACGACCTGGTGCGGGTCGGCCGTCGCCGGCTGGATGTGCAGCGAGGTCAGTTCGAGGCACAGCAGGACGGCGGCTCGCCGCCGGGCGATGACGGAGTCGGCCACGCTGCCCAGCGCGGGCAGTGCCGCGTAGCAGCCCATGTGCCCGATGAGCAGCCGCTGGGTATCCGGGCGAAGGCGCAGTGACGCGGCCAGTTGGATGTCCGGTCCGGGCGTGAGGTAACCGGTGCACGAGACGACCGTGAGCAACCCGATGTCATCCGGGGTGACACCGGCGTCGGCCAGGGCCACCCGCACGGCCTCGTGCCCCAGCGGGTGGGCCGCGCGCGCGTAACGCCGCATCCGGGCCGCGGTCGACCAGCCGGACAGGTCCTCCTCGACGGGGTTCACCACGGTGTGACGCCGCCGGACACCCGCCCCGGCGAAGACCCGCCGGGCGATCCTGCTCGATGAGAAGTGGCGGCGGAAGAACCCGTCCCACAGTGCCTGCTGCTCGACGGCCGGGGGCAGGGCCGAGCCCAGCCCGGTGATCGCCGCCGTCACCACCGTGGCACCTGGGCGTCGTCGTCGGGGTCGCCGCCCAGGGCGGCGACGCCCAGCCAGTCCGCGCAGACGTCCGAGGTGGCGGGCTGGAGCGCGCCGCAGCGAGCGTCGCGGTAGATCCGTTCCAAGGGGTGCCCGCGGCGCGTGGCCGACGTACCGGCGGCTTCGAGCACCGAGGACGCCACCTCGGCCGCGGTGTCGCCGGCGGTCAGCTTGGCCCGCCAGACCCAGCGGTTGGTCTCCGGCTCCCCGGGGTGCTCGGTGACCCGCCGGGCCGCCTCGGCGACGACCAGTTCGGCGGCGGCGACAGCGGCGTCCGCCCGGCCCATCCGCGACCGTACGGCGGGCAGCGTGTGCAGGCCGCGGTCCCGCAGGTGCTCCCTGCCCGCGTGAAGCGCCGACCGCGCCACGCCGATGTAGACCGCGGCGTAGGAGGCCACCAGCCACTGCGGCATGACCTGGGCCAGGAGCACCGCCAGGCCCTCGACCCCGCCCACCAAGGCGTCGTCGGGGACCTCGGCGTCGAAGTGGACGTCGTGGCTGCCGGTGGCGCGCATGCCCATCGAGTCCCAGGTGTGCTCCACCCGTACCCCGTCGCCTGCGGGCACCAGAAAGTAGGACACCTTCGGCTCGGCGGACTCGGCGTCCCTGGCCGCGACGAGATAGGCGTCGGCGTGGCCCGCGGCGGAGACGAACGCCTTGCTTCCGGTGATGCGGAATCCGCCGTCGCTTCTGCGGTAAGCGGTGGAGATGCGCGACAGCCGTGAGCCGGCGCCGCGCTCGCTCATCGCGACGGCGTACAGAGCGCCTGCGGCGGCGCGGGCCAGCACCCGGTCGCGCGAGGCGAAGAAGCTCTCCGGCGCCCCGAGCTGCCGGACCACTTCATCGGGGGTGTGGGCCAGTGCCCCGGTCACCGCGGCGTGCATGTTGAAGACCAGCGCGGTGGCACCGGCGGCGCCGGCCAACTCGGCCGCGACGGCCGCGTAGCCGGCGAAGGAGGCCCCGCACCCCCCGAGGCGGGTGGGGGCCATCAACCCCATCAGGCCGTGCGCGCGCAAGTCCGCGAAGTCGGCCACGGGAAAGGACCCGGACGCGTCATGGGCCTCGGCCCGTGCGGCCAGCCGGGGCACCAGTTCACGGGCGCGGGCCAGTGCGGCGATCGGATCGGAGGGCGGATCGGTGAGGGGAGAAGCCGTGGACGACTGCACTCAGCCCTCCTTGCGGCCGCGGCCCTGGAACAGGACCGCCGTGGTCGCCACCGGAACCATCCGCACCGAGGCCCTGCGCCCGACGGCCCACACCGACAGATCGGTCATCGACGGCCGGATGCCCCGTAGCCTCAGACGTACGCCGTGCCGGGCGCATTCGTCGATCAGCACCGTCCGGTCGACCAGAAGAGCGGGATCGTGCACGCCTCTGGGCGCCAGGCCCGGCAGACGCTCGGCGACTGCCACGGCCACCCACCGGCACAGCGCGGTGGCCGCCAGCGTGTCCAGCACCAGCAGGCCACCCGGACGCAGCAGCCGGCACGCCTCGGCCACCGCGCCCGGCAGGTCGTCCACGTGTTCGAGGATCTCTCCGGCGACGACGACGTCCGCGCAGCCGTCGGACAGCGGAACTGCGAGCACGTCGCCCCGCACGCCCCGCACACCGTGCTCCCCGGCCTGCCGCAGCGCGGTCCATGACAGATCCACCCCGATGTGCCGGTAGCCCTTGCGGGCCACGTGCGGCGCGAGCAGGCCGGCGCCGCACCCGAGATCCGCCAGCACCGCGCCGGGCCGGGACGCGGGGGGCACCAGAGCACCGCGGGCGGCGGCCAGCCAGTGCAGCATGGCGAACGGCCCGCGTGAACGCCACCACTGGTCGGCGAGCCTCTCGTACAAGGCGGGATCGTTGGGAGGCACGGGCGGACCCCTCCGTGCCATTCGAAGCGGCATGCGGTCAGGCTGGCACACTCTCTGCCCATGCGGCATCTCCAGGAGACAGTGTCGGCATTGCTACGGGCCTCGCACCCGCTGCCCGTTCTGGCGGTGACGGCGGTCGCCGCGGGACTGGCGGCGGGGTCCGGTCGGACGAACGGCGCCGTGGTGACGGTGACCGCGGCGGTACTGGCCGGTCAGCTGTCGGTGGGGTGGCTCAACGACCTGGTGGACGCGGAGCGGGATGCCAAGGCGGGCCGTACCGACAAGCCGGTGGCCTCCGGCCGCCTCTCCCCATCCGTGGTACGCGGCGGTGTGCTGGCCTCGGCGTCGGCCGCGGTGCTTCTGTCACTGCCGTCCGGACTCCCCGCGACCGCCGCGCACCTGGGCGCGCTGGCCTCGGCCTGGGCCTACGACCTCGGGGTCAAGGCCGGCGTCCTGTCGGTGCTGCCCTACGCGGTTTCCTTCGCACTGCTGCCGGCGTTCGTGGTACTCGGCCTGCCCGGGCACCCGTGGCCACCCGCGTGGCTGGTGGCCGCGTCCGCGCTGCTGGGCTGTGCGGCCCACTTCGTCAACGTCCTGCCCGACCTCACCGACGACACGGCCGCCGGCGTGCGTGGGCTGCCACACCGGCTGGGCGCCGCCCGCAGCCGCACGGTGGCCGCGGGGTTGGTGCTCGCCACCTCAGTCCTGCTGGTCCTCGGCCCACCCGGCACGGTGTCCCGCGCAGGGATGGTGGCACTGCCGATCGCCGCCCTCATCGTCGGCGCGGGCCTGCTCATGGGCCGCCGCTCCGGTTCCAGGGCAGCCTTCCACGCGGTACTGCTGGTCGCGGTGATCGACGTCCTGCTGCTGCTGTCCGCGGGTGTGCCGACAAGCTGAGCCCACGGTCCTCGCGCACGCACGCACGCGCGCTCCGGCCGACGGCCTTCACCCCCACGCCTTCGCCGGAAAAGCCACCAGAGAGCGCACGTGGGCCGCCGCCGTGGCTCGGGCGGCGCTCACTCGATTCGGTAGGAAGCGCCCGCTCTTCCCCCTCGCGCGGGATGGCCCGCACTAGCATCCAGGCACGCGAGCGGGCGGGCATCCGGCGTTCCGTGGTGAGGAGAGGGGGCCGTTTGTCGTACGGAGAGCGGCGGGGCGACGCGGCGGACGGCGGCCCCCGGCCCCCGCACGGGCCGCCCCCGGCCCGCCGTGCGCCCGGGCCTCGGTCACCCCCGGCCCCTCGCGTGTCGGGTATCAGCCCGCCCGGGGCCCGGTGCATGCCGAGGGGGCCGTCAGCCCCCGCGTCCCCGGGACCGGTGGTCAGGGGATGGTCCAGGTTCACCTCCAGCAGGCCGGGCACGGCCGTGACGCTCAGCGTGATCGGCGCCCCGGCCGCGTGCCGCATCGCATTGGTCAGCCCCTCCTGGAGGATGCGATACGCCTCCCGGGAGACCGTGGCCGGCAGCCGCACCCCGCCGTCGTCGAGCCCGGTGATCAGGGTCCGCACCTCGGTGCCGGTCTGCCGCACCCCTTCCACGAGGGTGGACAGGTCGTGGAGGGAGCGGGCAGGGGCCGTGGCTGCACTTCCCGGGCCCGCGGCGCCCTTGCTCGGGCCCGGGCCCTCGCGTCCGCCGGCACCCGCGCCCTCACGGCCGCCCGCGCCCAAATCCCCACGGCTGCCGACGCTCCCACCATGGCCGGCACCCCCGTCCCCGCCGTCGCCTCCGCCGAGGGCGATGCCCTCGCGCAGCACCCCGAGCACATGGTCGAGGTCCTCCATCGCCATGCGCGAGGTGTGCTCGATGCTGCTGAGCGCACGCCGCGCCGAGTCCGGGTCGCTGGTCAGCAACTCCTGGGCCACCGCCGCCTGAATCGTGGCCGCGGTGAGCGTGTGTCCGATGGAGTCGTGCAGTTCGCGCGCCAACCGGTCGCGCTGTTCGAGCGCGTGCATCCGCCCCTCCAGGGCGGCCAACTGTTCCGCGGGCCGGTGGCCCAGCAGCGCCGGGGCCAGCAATCGGAAGGACAACGAGGAGCCGGCGCCCACGAAGCCCGTCATGACGAAGAGCACCAGCGCCACCGGCACCGTCCACAGCCCGTCCCTGCCGGCGGGCACCTCTACCAGGAAGAGGAGTACGACGTCGTCGCCGCCCTCGGCCCAGATCAGCGGCAGTCCGAAGACAACCATCAGCAGCAGCGACGCCGAGGCGGTGACGGCACTGCCCACCGTCGTGTGCAGCACCAGCCACCCCGCGGTGCGCCACCGGTTCGGCCAGGAGGAGCCGGGTGCCGCCACCGGGGCCGGAAGGCCGGTGCGCAACAGCCGATTGGCCAGCCGCACCGAGGCGCCCCGTATCCGGGTCGACAGCCCGACGACGGTCACGAGCGCCACCTGCGTGATGAGGAACGCCGCGCCGCGAACCGGGCCCGGCCAGATGGGGAACGACGCGACGATGAGCGCCACCGGCGCCAGGACGACCGCGAGGAACGCTCCCGCGAAAGCGTGGGCCAGGCCCCGCCAGGCATCGCCTCCGACAACGAAGCGAGCGAGGACATAGAGCAGGGCGAGAGGGCGGGGGAGAGCGAGGGACTTCGGTGGAGTGGGAAAGAGAGGAGGTGAGGAACCGTGGGGACGAGAGAAGTCGGGGGAACGCGAAGAAGAACGCACGGAGCGATTCTGACAGCGGGGTCGCCTCCCGTACCTCCCCCGCGCGAGCCATATCGCGCCGCTCCGGCTTCTCCCCCGATCGAGGGATCGAGAATTCCCTCGTGACCGTGATGTGTTCGGCGGCCGCCGTCCGCGACAGTTTTCGCATGACCGCGAATACCAAAGGCGTGACCGCGTTCCTCGCCCTCTCCTTCGGCGGTGCATGGGCGTGGCTTTTCTTCGCCCGGCTTGTGCTCGACCTGTCATTGGTGAATCCCCTGGTGCAACTTCCCTTCGGCTTCATGCCCGCCATAGCCGCCGTGGTGGTGCGCCGCTGGATCACCCGAGAAGGGTTCGCCGACGCCGGGTTGCGGCTGCGGGCGCGCACTGCCTGGCCGTATTACCTGGCCGCCTGGCTCGGCCCATGGCTGTTGGCCGCCGCCTCGCTGGGGCTGGTCGCGGTGCTCGGCGCCGGCCGCGTCCAACTCTCGGCCCTGGACCGGGCGATACCAGGGCTTCCGGGGTGGGCCTTCCTGCTGCTTCTGCTGGCCGTCGTGCCGCTGCTCGCGCCCGTGTACTGGGGAGAGGAATTCGGTTGGACCAGCTATCTACGGCCGCGGCTCCATCCCGACAGGCCGCTGCTCTCCGTCGTGGTCACCGGCCTGATATGGGCGGTCTGGCACTATCCGCTCGCCTTCCTCGGCTATATAGAATTCGCCAGTGCGCCGATCGGACTCGCGGCGTGGACCGTCTCCCTGGTCCTGCAGGAAATCCTGCTCGCGTGGCTTTTCCTGCGCAGCCGCAGCGTATGGACCGTGAGCGTGGCGCACTCCGGGAACAATATGGTGCTCGCGCTGCTCCTGGGAGTGTGTCTGTCCGGCCCGGACGGCCTGGGAACCCTGGGCCTGACCCTGCTGCCGGCAGTCCCCCTGGCCGTGCTCTGCTGCGCGGTCGGCTGGAGTCACCGCCGGCACCGTGGCCGGGGCAACGGCCCCCGCACGCGCCGGGATGGTGGTCCCCAGGACAGCCTGGGAGACACTGCTCGGCGCCCCGCCGCCATCGCGGGTCAGACGCCGAAGGTGGCCTCCTGAGCCAGGTGGTTCCAGACGGAGTCGAACCACCGCTGACACTGGCTGACGAATATCGACTCCAGCGGCTGTGGCTCCTGGCAGCTGGCCGCGAACGGGAAGAGGGTCGCCCCGGTGCCCAGGACGTCGTAGATCTCGATCTTCTCGACTCCGCCGCCGTCCCGCGCGGGCACGTCCACCGGGCGCTGCACCACGCGGTACCAGCCGAACAGGGCCTCGGTGCCATTGAGGATGTAGAGCTTGGCGATGGGGGTGACCGCGAGAGTCCTGATCTCCACCGAGACATCGTTGACCAGTCCCTGGTGCTCCATGTCGACCAGGGCGTCGTAGAGGGAGCCCGCATGGCGAGCGGTCAGTCGGTGATGGCGCTCACGGGGCCGTGGGTCCGTGGGGTCGGCGACCGAGCGGGGCAGCACCAGATGCGTGTCCACGCTCGGCAGCAGCAGCCGTACGGCGATGCGGCGCGGCCTGATCTCCCCGTTGTGCACGCGAATGGTCTGGCTGCGGATGTGCGCGTCCATCGACGCCGCTGTCAGCGTCATCAGATCGAGCGTGACCACCGGCGCCTCGAAGGCCGCGTCGATGTACGGCTTGAGGTGCACCATCGCGGCCGTCGGCGCGGGGATCACCGGCCGCTGCCAGTGCTCCTTGGGCCGTACGGTGGTGCCGCTGCCCTGCTTCGACTCGATCCAGCCGTCATTGCGCAGCTCGAACAGGGCCCGCCGCACGGTGTCCCGCGAGACCTCGAAGCGCTCCTGGAGCTCCTGCTGGGTGGGGATGCGCTGTCCGACGGGGTAGACGCCGTCGCTGATCTCCATCCGCAGCACGTCCGCGACGTGCTGGAACTTGGCGTCACCGCCAGGCGAGTGGTCGGAGGGCACCACGCAACCCTACAACTCGCCCGCTGCGCCCAGGAATTGGCGTCCTGCGCCGGGCCGTCCTTTCCTGCCTGTGGGTGCGCCCCGGGACGTTTGTACGGGGCGCCGCCCGGCCACTCGGCGGAGACATCCCGCCACGGGCCCTCTGCCGGATCAGAAGATGTCGGGGCACCACGGCTTGCGCGGGGTCCGCAGCAGCGCGTCGGCGAGCGCGGCGGCCCCCGTCCGGTGCTCCACCACGCGTCCCAGCGCGAGCAGCCGGACCGGGGACTCGTCACCGAGGTAGAGCGCGCTCAAGTCGCCCATGCTCAGGGACAGATCGGCCGAGGCGGTGGTCGGGGCGCAGGAGGCGCCCTCGGGCGAGGCGTCCAGCCGGTAGCGCCCGCCGGCGAGCCCCGCCGGGTCCTGGACCTCGATCACCAGCGAACCGCTGACGGGATAGGTGCGGGCCTCCAGGGCGCGCGGCACGTCCAGCAGCCGCGTCCACAGCAGGTCGGCGTGCGAGACGACCCGTGCCGCCCGCGGATCGGGCAGCAGCAGCGGCAGCACATCGTCCGGGGCGCGGTGGCCGGTGCGCACGGAGAGCACCCAGTCCACCGAGAACAGGAAGTGCCACAGTGCCCGTTCGGCCTCGGGCGTGGCGGCCAGGAGTTCCCTGACGGTGATGGTGCCCTGCGGCTGCTTGGCCTCCCAGTGGCCGTCCGCGGAGTAGGCGGCCACGCCGTCGACCCGGCCCTCGGGGGAGCGGTGGAAGATGTAGTACGGCTCCTTCCACTCCTCGACGGGGAAGCGCAGCTCGCCGCTGGCCCGCTGCCACCAGCGCTTGTCGCGGCTGACCAGCCCGGCCCGCTCACCGGCCAGCCGCTCGTGCAGCTCGGGGCCCAGGGCGCGGTAGTCCGCGCCGTCCCCCAGGTCCACCCGGCCGCCGTCGTCCGGCCCCGCCCAGCGGGGATCGAGGCCGGCCCGGGCCGTCTCGACCTGCCACTCGGTGCCCCAGGCCGACGGGCCGAACCCGAAGCGGCCGTAGATCGGGTACTCCGCCGCGATCAGCGTGGCGACCACGTCACCGCGCTCCTTGGCCGCCGCGAGATCCCGGGCCATCATCCGGCTGAGCAACCCGCGCCGGCGGTGCGTGGGCGAGACCGTGACCCCGCTGATCGCGTCCGCGGCGACGCGGGCCCCGCCCGGCACGGTCAGCCGCTGCTCGAAACTGCGAAACGTGCCGACACAGCGGCCCCGGTCGAACGCGCCCTGCACCCGGTCGAGATCCATCCCCGGACGGCGCGCCGCCACCTCCTCCTCGCTCACCACCGGCGGACGCAGAAAGCCGGTGAAGATGGCGCGCAGCCAGTCGGATATCTCCGAGTCGTGGATCGTGCGGATCTCGATGCTCATGGGCCCACGCTAGGAGATGCCGTGCGGCGGGGGCGCGTGAATTTTCCGTACGACGCCGACGTGCCGCCCGGCGCCGCCCGGTTCGGACGTCGCGCCGGACGTCGCGCCGGGCGTCGTGCCGGACGTCGAGGCAAACGTCGTGTCAGACCAGCAGGTCGTCCACCTGCGCTTCCCCCTCGCGGTAGCGGCGGGCGATCTCCGCCGAGCAGTCGTCCGCGGTGCGCTGCAACTGCTGCCGCCGCCGTGAGACCTCCTGCTCGTACCCGACGAGGCGGTCCATCGCCCCGTTCAGCTCCTCGTCCGTGCGGGCCGCGAGGTCCGACAGCTCGACCTCCGCCAGCATGTCCTCGGCGAGCCGTCGGTACTCCTCGCCGCGCGGGGGCTCGAGCGTGACGTGCCGGGCCGAGGAGCGCACCCGTGAGGGCACGTCCCGCAGGATCTCCGGCAGTCGGTCGACCACGGGCGACTCGGGGGCCGTGCGGCGCGCCAGCTCGGCGCTCAGGATGTCGATGCGGCCCTGAAGCAGCCGCCGGACGTAACTGAGGTCCGCCTCGTGCCGCTGGGACTCGCGGCGCAGGGCGCGCAGCTCCGCCAGCCGCAGGGAGTCCAGCTCGGGCCGACGCTCCACAGATGTGCTCATACGTGATCCGTCCCCTCATCCGGTGCGGCGCCCGCTTGCGTCAGGCTGCGCACCGCCTGCACGCATGGTGCCACTGTGCGTGCGGGGCGTGCACGGTTCCCGCACCCGTTCGGCTGCCCGCCGTACGCCGGGCATGATGGTCCGTATGCGTGCGGTGGTGCAGAGAGTGGACGGCGCGAAGGTCGTCGTGGACGGCGAGACGGTCGGCGAAGTGGTGGGTCAGGGGCTGTGCGTCCTGGTGGGCGTCACGCACGACGACACGCCGGAGAAGGCGGAGCGGCTGGCGCGGAAATTGTGGTCGCTGCGGGTGCTGGAGGGGGAGAAGTCCTGCTCGGACATCGACGCGCCGCTGCTCGTCATCAGCCAGTTCACTCTCTACGGTGACGCCCGTAAGGGCCGCAGGCCCACGTGGAACGCGGCGGCGCCGGGCGAGGTGGCCGAGCCGCTCGTCGACGAGGTGGTCGCCCGGCTGCGGGCGCTGGGGGCGCGGGTGGAGACGGGCCGGTTCGGCGCGGACATGAAGGTGTCCTTGACGAACGACGGCCCGTTCACGGTCCTCGTGGAGGTCTGAGCCGCGGGGGCTCCACCCGGCGGCCACGGCTCAACCGCGCCCAGTGCCCGGCCGCCCGGCGGCTACGGCTCGACGACGACTTCCTGCGCCGCGGCCGTCGTGTCCGCCAGCAGCTCCGCGTCCACCGGCACATTCCGCTTGACCAGGGCGAGCGCGATGGGCCCCAGCTCGTGGTGGCGCGCGGAGGTGGTGACGAAGCCGATCTGGCGGCCCTCCGGCCCGTCCGCGGCCAGCCGCACCGGCGCGCCGTGCGGCGGCAGCTTCACCTCGCTGCCGTCGAGGTGCAGAAAGACCAGCCGACGCGGCGGCCGGCCCAGGTTGTGGACCCGGGCGACGGTCTCCTGGCCGCGGTAGCAGCCCTTCTGAAGGTGGACGGCCGTCTCGAGCCAGCCCAGCTCGTGCGGGATGGTGCGGTGGTCGGTCTCCAGACCGAACCGCGGCCGGCGGGCCTCGACGCGCAGCGCCTCCAGCGCGAGCACACCGATGGCCGGCCCGTGCTCGGCCGCGAAGGACTCCAGCTCGCCGCGCGGCAGGAACAGGTCCCGCCCGTGGGAGGTCTCGCGGGCCACCGTGCCGGCCGGGGTCTCGGTGATCGAGCCGGCCGGGAGGTGGACGACGGCGTACGCCTCCGTGGAGTCCGCCACCTCCACCCGGTAGAAGAACTTCATGCTCTCCAGATAGGAGATCAGCTCGCGCTGGGTGCCCGGTTCGACGTGGGCCCACGTCGTCTCGCCGTCGTCCACGAGGTACAGCGCGTGCTCCACATGGCCGTGCGCCGACAGCACCAGGGCCTCGGTGGCCCGCCCCGGCGGCAGCTCGCTGACGTGCTGGGTGAGCAGCAGGTGGAGCCAGCTCAGCCGGTCGGGGCCGGTGACCGTGACCACGCCGCGGTGCGAGAGGTCCACGAAGCCGGTGCCGTCCGCGAGGGCGCGCTGCTCGCGGAAGAGATCGCCGTAGTGCGCGGCGACGCCTTCGTCCGGGGCCTCGGCGGCGACGGCGCCGGGCAGCGACAGCAGGGGGCTGGCTGGTGAGTGTCGCAGCATGATGAACAGCCTACGGCCCGGCGGGCGCGTCCTCGGCGGCAGCGTGCCCGGAGGTGCACTTCGCACATCTGCCGAAGATCGCGAAGTGCTTCATATCGGTGTCGAAGCCGAAGGTCTCGCGCAGCCGGTCCGTGAAGGACTGCGCCACCGACAGATCGGCCTCGATCACCTCGGTGCAGTCCCGGCACACCAGGTGTATGTGGTGGTGCCGGTCGGCGAGGTGGTACGTGGGGGCGCCGTGGCCGAGGTGGGCATGGCTGACCAGGCCCAGTTCCTCCAGCAGCTCCAGGGTGCGGTAGACCGTGGAGATGTTCACCCCACCCGCCGTGCGGCGCACCTCGGTGAGGATGTCGTCGGGGGTGGCGTGTTCCAGGCGGTCCACGGCCTCCAGCACGAGCTGGCGCTGCGGAGTGAGCCGGTACCCGCGCTTTCTCAGATCGCTCTGCCAGTCGGTGCTCACCACACGACCAGTGTAGGGAGCGCGCCCGGCCCCGGCGCCCGGTCGGCGGCTCAGCGGAAGAAGGCGATGCCGTCGTCCGGAAGGTCCTTGAGGTCCTTCGCCCACTCGCTCGGGTCGACGACCTTCTTCAGGTGCGCCGACATGTACGGCCGCAGCGGCACCTCCGGGGTGGACTTCTCGCCCACCCACATCAGATCGCTGTTGACGTAGCCGTACAGCCGCTTGCCACCGGAGTACGGGCCGGCGGCGGCCGTACGGGCCACGGCGTCGGTGACCAGGTCGATCTGGGGCTTCTTGTCGGCCAGCTCGCCGTACCAGACCTCGACGATGCCCTGGTCGCGGATCATGACGATTTCGACCTTGCGGTCCTTGTCGATCCGCCAGTAACCGCTCTCGGTCTCCAGCGGGCTGACCTTGTTGCCCTCGTTGTCGAGCACCCAGCTGTGCGAGACGTACTCCAGGAAGTCCCGGCCGTCGTGGCGGAAGGTCACGTCCTGGCCGAAGTTGCACTTCTCCGTGCCAGGGAAGTCGTAGACACCCGCGCCCGTCCAGTTGCCGAGGAGAAAGGCGAGGGGCACGAGGTCCGGGTGGAGGTCGGACGGGATCTCGATCATGAGCTCAGGCGATCTTTTCGAGGGACGGTGGGGAAGCGGTCAGCGCTGGCCCTGGTAGAGCTTCTTCACGGTCAGGGCGGCGAAGGCACCGACGCAGACCACGACGAGAACCAGCAGGGCGGTGAAGAATGCCTCAAGCACGAGCGTGCTCCTCGAACGGGAGTGAGGGTTACGGACCGCTGCCGAGTGTAGTCCGCGTCGCCGGACCGGGCTCTGTGAGGTCCGCCGCCCGGGTGCCGCCGGGGTGCCGCCCGGGTTCCGCCGGGGTGCCGCGGCGCGCGACCGGCGGCCCCGCGCGGGCGGCGCGCCCGTCGCGCTGCCCTACAGTGAGCCCGTGGCGAAGAAGCTCGTGATCAAGGTGACGGCCGGTTCCGACGCACCCGAGCGGTGCTCCCAGGCGTTCACGGTGGCCGCGGTCGCCGTGGCGAGCGGGGTCGAGGTCTCCCTCTGGCTGACCGGTGAGTCCTCGTGGTTCGCGCTGCCGGGCCGGGCGGCGGAGTTCGAGCTGCCGCACGCGGCGCCGCTGCCCGATCTGATCGACTCGCTGCTGGCGGGCGGCCGGATCACCCTGTGCACGCAGTGCGCGGCCCGCCGGGACATCACGGAGAAGGACGTGCTGGAGGGCGTACGGATCGCCGGGGCGCAGGTCTTCGTGAGCGAGGCGCTGGCCGAGGGCGTGCAGGCGCTCGTCTACTGAGCCTCCCGGCCGGTACCGAGCCTCACGGCCGATCCTGAGGCACAAAGAGCCCCGGCCGTCACCAGCGGCGCCTGCCGTCCAGCTCGTCCCACCAGCGGTCCGACACCTCGTCCCCGGACGGGTCGTCCCACCAGCGGTCGTCCGGCCCGCGCCGATTGGCGACGACCGCCGCCAGCGGCGGGATGACCATGGCCACCACGCACATGCCGACCGCGACGGGCACCGACCACAGCCGCACCACGGCCCACGCCGCGATGAACAGCGTCAGGCACGCGCCCATCAGGACGAAGTAGAGGCGACGGCGTCGCGCGTACATGCCTTCAGCGTACGCCGCGCCGTTCGCGCGGCCCCGGACAGGCGTCGAGGGCCGCACCCCGGTTCCAAGGCGTCCAACCCCCCGGGAGTGCGGCCCTCGGGCCGGCTCTACGGCCTGCGGCGTTCCGCGGCCCCTCGGACCGCGGCCCCTCGGACCGCGGTCGCTCAGACCGCGATCGCCACCTCGGCCGGCGCGCCCTGGCGCGCCACGACCTTACGGTCCACGGTCGCGCCCGGGACCAGCGCCCGCAGGGTCCACGTGCCCGGCGCGGCGAAGAAGCGGAACTGCCCGGTCGCGGACGTCGGCACCTCGGCGGTGAACTCGCCGCCGCCGTCCAGCAGCCGGACGTAACCGGACACGGGCTGGCCGTCGCGGGTCAGCGACCCCTGGATGATCGTTTCCTTGGTCACGTCGACGCCCGCGAGGTCGGGGCCGCCGGTCTGTGCTCCACACATGCTGTCTGTTTCCTTACGCGTCGAAGGCTGTCGAGAACTGTCGAGAACCGGGGCGGCGGCGCGGCGGCGGTTCAGCCGGTCCGCCGCGCGTCACCCGCGCCGAGCTCGATCGGCACGCCCACCAGCGAGCCGTACTCGGTCCACGAGCCGTCGTAGTTCTTGACGTTCGACTGGCCGAGCAGCTCGTGCAGCACGAACCAGGTGAGGGCGGAGCGCTCGCCGATCCGGCAGTAGGCGATGGTGTCCTTCGACAGGTCCACGGCCTCGGACTCGTAGAGCGCCTTGAGCTCGTCGTCCGACTTGAACGTGCCGTCGTCGTTGGCGTTCTTCGACCACGGGATGTTCCGGGCGGTCGGCACGTGGCCGGGGCGCTGCGACTGCTCCTGCGGCAGGTGCGCGGGGGCCAGCAGCTTGCCGCTGAACTCGTCGGGCGAGCGGACGTCCACGAGGTTCAGCTCGCCGATCGCCGCCAGCACGTCGTCGCGGAAGGCGCGGATCGCGGTGTTCTGCGGCTTGGCCTTGTACGTGGTGGTGGGCCGCTGCGGCACCTCGGCGACCAGGTCGCGGGAGTCCAGCTCCCACTTCTTGCGGCCGCCGTCGAGCAGCTTGACGCTCTCGTGGCCGTACAGCTTGAAGTACCAGTAGGCGTACGCCGCGAACCAGTTGTTGTTGCCGCCGTAGAGGACGACCGTGTCGTCGTTGGCGATCCCCTTGGCGGACAGCAGCTTCTCGAAGCCGGCCTGGTCGACGAAGTCGCGGCGCACCGGGTCCTGGAGGTCCTTCTTCCAGTCGATCCGGACGGCGTTCCTGATGTGGTTCTTGTCGTAGGCCGCGGTGTCCTCGTCGACCTCGACGATCACCACCTTGGGGTCGTCCAGGTGGGCCTCGACCCAGTCGGCGTCCACCAGGACGTCAGTGCGGCTCATGCTGTTCTCCTCCGGGGCGGTTGCGGATGCGCGGTCGTACGGGGCGCGGGTACGGGGTGCGCCCCGGGGCGGTGTACGGCCGCGGGTACGAGCGGGTACGAGTGCGAGTGCGGATACGGGTCCGGCCCGGCCCCGCCGCGCGGGTCCGGAGAGCGGGTACGCCACGGGTCATGCCCACGGAATGGCACGGTGACGCTCGGATCGGACGGGGTCGGCCCGTCGGATCGGATCGCATCGGATCAGGCCCGGCGGCGGGCCGGCGGAGAGCGGAGGACCGGGTGCCCATGAGGGGCCGGCTCCGGCTAGAAAGTGCGACAGAGCATGGCGGCCACGCGGCACAGGTCGACTGCCCGCCGCTTGGTGAGGTCCGCCTGTCGTCTCATGGGCCCGATCGTAGGGACGGGCGGCCCCGCGTGTCATCAGTGTGTCGAATGATGAGACGTGAAAGTCCGCAATGCGGGACGACGAAGGGGCTCGCGGGCGTCGGAAGGGGTGCCGTACGGGGTCCCGGCGGGGCTTCGGCTGAGGGGCGGACGGCGCGTCTCGCGGAATGGGACGACGCGGGCCCGCGCGGCCCCGCACGGAGCGGTCGGACCGCCGGTGCCGGCCGCCGGCGCCGGGCCGCCGGTGCGGGCGGCTGGGGCGCGCGGTCGCGGGCAGGCCGGGCCGCCGGTGCGGGTGGTCAGCCGGCGAGGACCACGCCGGAGCCCGCGACGGTCACCTGAATGCCGTCCGGGGTCGCCTCGACCTTGTCGAGCTTCATCCCCTTCGGCAGGCCGCTGATCTCACGGTCGAAGTCGATCTTCTGGCGGACCATGCGCTCGAGGCCGGGGACCTCCGCGCCGGGCACCGCGTCGGCGCGCAGCCGGATCGTGTCGCCGTCGACGATGCTCACGGTGCTGAGCACGCTGCGCTGGATGGTGCGGCCGAACACCGTGACGGTGCCGCCGACCTTCACCTGGCTCTTGCCGGCCTTGTCCGTGCCGCCGTACGAGACGGTGACGGCCGGGTCGCCGGCGGCCTTGGTCAGATCGGCGTAGCTGATGTGGGCCGTGCCCGTGGCGCGGTCGGCGATGGCCGAGGTGAGGTTGTTCTGCAGCCGCACATCGTGCAGGCGCGCCGACATCCGGGTGACCCGGACGGCGCGGCCGCCGGCGTTGGCGCTGACGCCGTCGAGGTTGACGTCCACCTCATCGAGTTGTTTGAACGCGATCTGCGTCAGAAAGGGAAAGCCCTTTATCGAGACGTCGGGGGTGCCGGCCAGGCCCTGGGAGCTCTGCAGCTTGCTCGCCGCCTTGTCCTCGGCGTAGCCCACCGCGAAGCGGTCGACGGCCACGAAGATCCCACCGAAGATCACGGCAAGAATGAGAATTATGCGCAGTGCCCGCATAGGAGTGGTCCCCCCAGGGTCATCGGATCGATCCGGCCCGGTCGGGCCACTGACGGAGCCTAACCGGCGGGTCCGCCCGACCGGGAGATCAACGTGACCGACCTGGCAGTGGGCGGACCCGGCGGCACGCGGCCCCGCAGCCGGTGATCGGGTCCGCCCCGCCGCCTCCGTCAGGCGATGCCGCCTGGGTCAGGCGATGACCCTGCCGATCAGATAGACCGCGGGGGCCGCGGCGGTGAGCGGCAGCGCCACCCCCGCCGTCATGTGCACGAACCGGGAGGGCCAGTCGTAGCTGGCGACCCGCAGACCGATCAGCGCGCAGACGCCGGTGGCCAGGCCGAGCAGCGCCGCCGAGCCGCCGAGGTCCGTCAGGCCGCCCGCCGCGGTTCCCGCACCGGCGGCCGCCAGCAGCGCCACCACGGGGGAGACGTACGCGGGCAGGGGCAGCGCCCGGGCCAGGGCCGCGGCCGCGACACCGGCGGCCCCGACCACGACGGTGTCCGGGTCCGCGGCGGCCAGGTGCCCGGCCGCCAGGACCGTGACCGCCGTCGAGGTGACCGTGGCGGTCAGGGCGTACAGCCGTTCGTCGGGCGAGCTGTGGTTGCGCAGCTGGAGCACCAGGACCAGCAGGAGCCACACGCCCAGGGTGGCGATGGCCACGGTCGGGGCGTGCTCCCGGCCGGCCGCGAGCAGCCCGGCGTCGGCGGCCACGCCGCCGAGGAAGGCGAGCGCGATGCCCTGGCGGGCGGGCCACATGCCGTTCAGCCGGAACCAGCCGGCCGCCGTCACCGCCTGCAGGAGTACGACGGCCACGGCGAGCGCCGGCCGCGACAGCGGCGCGGTCACCGCGAGGAGCGCGGCGAGCCCGGTGGTCAGCAGGGCCGGCTGGAGGCCCGGCGGGATGATCGGCGAGCCGGTGCGGTGGGCGGAGGCGGCGGGAGCGGCGGCGGCCGGAGCGGTGGGTTCCGCGGGCTCGGGCGCCCCAGCCGTTCCGGCGGTCCCAACCGTTCCAGCCATCCCGGCCTCGGCGCGGGCGGCCCCGTGGCGGCCCGCCCCCTCGTGCTCCTGAAGTCCGCGGTGGTCGTCGGGGTGGGCCTGCCCGCGGTGGTCGCCGCGGGGCGCGTACCCGCCGTCGCCGCCCGTGCGTGCGTACGGGCCGTTGCCGGGGGAGGCGCCGAAGGGCCGCTCCGGCGGGAGCGGGGCCGCCCCGGGCGCCGCGTGCTGCGCGGGGAGGTAGGCGGTCTCCGCCGCGTCGCCCTGACCGGACCCGTATCCCGCCCCGGCACCGGACCCGTATCCGGCCCCGGACTCGTATCCGGGCCCCGGCCCGGACCCGTACGGCGCCGGCCGGTCGTCCCAGGCGCGGCCGTCCCAGCTCTGCGCCTCCCAGCTCTGCGGCTGGGCGGCCGCGGGCTGCTGCCAGTCCTGCGGGTGCCGGTCCTGCGGGTGCCGGCCGTGGTCCGGCGCGCCGTAGGGGTCGCCGTGGGAGCCGGTGTCGTACGGCGCCGGCGCCGGGGCCCACTCCTGCCGCTGCGGCTGCGCCGGCCGGTCGTAGCCGTACTGCTCTCCGTGCCCCTGTTCCTGGTGGGGCTGCTGGTACGCGTACGTCTGCTGCTGCTGTGCCGGCCGGCCCTGCGCGTACGGGTCGTAGCCGTACGGCTGTTCGTACGGCTCGGGGGACTCGTACCGCTCGCCGTGCGCGTACGGCTCGTGCGGCGCGTACGGGTCCTGGGGCCGCCGCGGGGAGGAGGGCCGCGGCCGGCCCTCGGGGTGCGACCCGCCTCGGTAGGGGTCGTGCGGTTGCTGCGTCATGGTGTGGGGCTCACCCTCCTGCGAACGGCGGGAGCACCTCGACCGTGCCGCCCTCGGCCAGTGTGACGGCGTCATGAGCACGTGTTCCCACCGGGTCGCCGTCCACCAGGAAGGAGCAGCGGAGGAGGACACGGGCGAACTCCGGGCGGCCGTCGTGGCGCCGGCGCGCGGCGTCGAGCGCCTCGGCGAGGGTGGCCGCCCGATAGGGCTCCTCACCGGTCCCGGCGGCGGCCTTCGCGGCGGCCCAGTAGCGGATGGTGCCGGTGGCGGTCACGGGCGCCTCCTGTCCTTCTCCAGTCCGGCACCCCCGTGGTGCCGTCTCCATGATGACGGGTCCGCCGAACGGCCCCCGGCGGGGCTCGCGGCGTGGCTCGCGCGTGGCCCCGGCGGGGGCCGTGGCACGTGGCGCGGCGGCCGGAGCGTCCCTGGCGGTCGGGGCGTGTCTGGTGATCGGTCCGCCGTGGCCGCCGGGCCCGTCGGGGGCTCCGGGCTCAGAGCCAGGCGGCGATGCGCGCCAGCAGGTCGTCGTCCGCGGCCTGCTCCGCGTGCCCCATGCCGTGTTCGATCCACAGCTCCACCGCGCCCGGCGCCCCCGCCTCGGCCAGCGCCCGCGGGTGGTCGAGCGGGAAGTACGGGTCGCGGTCCCCGTGCACCACGAGCAGCGGGGTCGGGGCGATCAGCGGCACCGCGGCGAACGGCGCCAGCGGCACCGGGTCCCAGTCCTTGTGGTGGATGCGGGTGTTCAGCCCGTAGCGCCCGACGAGCCGGCCCGCGCGCCGGGTGACCACCCAGTGCAGCCGTCGCATCGGCGCGGTCCCCCGGTAGAACCAACGAGCGGGGGCGCTCACGGAGACCACCGCATCGGCATGTGCTTCCGTGCGCCCCCCTGGCCGCTCCTCCCCCTGGGGCGGGTCCCCGCCGGGGCCGTCGAGCCCGATCCGGCCGTCCGGCCGGTACAGCGCGGCGTGCCGCAGGACCACCGAGCCGCCCATGGAGAAGCCGACGGTGGCGACCTTCCGGTAGCCGAGCTCCCGCGCCCAGCGCACCGCGGCCGCCAGGTCGAGGACCTCGCGGTCGCCGACCGTGGACCGGCCGCCGGAGCCGCCGTGCCCCCGGAAGGAGAAGGTGATCACGGCGGCACGCTGGGCGAAGACACCGGCCGCCCGCCGGATCGCGGGCCGGTCGCGCGAGCCGGTGAACCCGTGGGCGATCACGATCGCGAGGCCGTCGGCGGGGGCGCCGGCGGCCGGGAGCCAGTGGGCCGCCTCGATCCGTACGCCGTCCTCCGTTCGGAGGACGGCCGTCCGGGGGGCCGCCGCGGCCGCCGTGCCCGGCGCGCCGCCTGGAGCACTCCCCGGCGCGCCGCCCGGCGCGGGCGAGGAAGCGGGCGGCGGGGCGGGCGAAGGGGCGGCCGATGCCGCCGCCGACGTGATCGAGGGAACAGGGGCCCGCCCCGCAGAGGTATCCGGTCCGGAACTCATGTGGGCTATTCTGCTGCCAAGAGGACCCAGGCAGAGTTGCCCTTGGGTCCTTTGTGCTTTCGAGCGGGTGCCCCGGGTCGGTCCCGGGCGACCGCGGCCCGGGGCCCGGGCCACGGCCGCCCGTACGAGCCAGGCCGCACACGTCCTCGCAGGGACCGAGGAGGAACCGACGTAATGGGCGAGCTGAGCGCGCGGAACGCAAGGACCCGGCCGGCCGGGTCGTACCCCCTGACGACCGAAGGGGGCCCCCGATGAGCTCTCTTCTGCTGCTCACCAACGCCCTCCAGCCCTCCACGGAGGTGCTGCCGGCCCTCGGTCTGCTGCTGCACAGCGTGCGGGTGGCGCCCGCGGAGGGGCCCGCCCTGGTGGACACCCCCGGCGCGGACGTGATCCTCGTCGACGGCCGCCGCGACCTTCCGCAGGTGCGCAGCCTGTGTCAGCTGCTGCGGTCCACGGGGCCCGGCTGCCCGCTGATCCTGGTGGTCACCGAGGGCGGCCTCGCGGCCGTCACCGCGGACTGGGGGATCGACGACGTGCTGCTGGACACGGCCGGGCCCGCGGAGGTGGAGGCGCGGCTGCGGCTGGCCATGGGCCGCCAGCAGATCAGCGCCGACGACAGCCCGATGGAGATCCGCACCGGTGATCTCTCGGTGGACGAGGCCACGTACAGCGCCAAGCTCAAGGGGCGGGTGCTGGACCTGACCTTCAAGGAGTTCGAGCTGCTGAAGTACCTGGCCCAGCACCCGGGCCGGGTCTTCACCCGCGCACAGCTCCTCCAGGAGGTCTGGGGGTACGACTACTTCGGTGGCACGCGCACGGTCGACGTCCATGTGCGGCGGCTGCGGGCCAAGCTCGGGCCGGAGCACGAGTCGCTCATCGGCACCGTCCGGAACGTCGGCTACCGCTTCGTGATCCCGGAGAAGGCGGAACGGGCCGAGAAGGCCGAGCGAGCGGAGAAGGCGGAGCGGGCCGAGCAGGGAGAGCGGCCGGAGCAGGGGGAGCGGTCCGAGAAGCCCGCCGCGGAGGGCCGGCCCGGCGAGGGCGGGGGCCCGGGGGCGCAGGCGCGGACGGACGGGCAGGCGCGCAGTACGGGCGAGCCGGCGCGTACGGGGGGCGCGCGGTCGGCCGCGCGCGCTCGCTGAGGGTCCCGGGCCGCCCTGGCCCGTGTACGGTTCCTCCACTGCCCGCGCGGCTACGGTTCCTCCACCGCTCGCGCACGTTCGTCCGCTGCTCGCGCGGCGCTCGTACGGCACGTGCGCGGCGCTCGTACGGCGCTTGTGCGATGGGCCGAAGATCCTGAAATCGCGCCTGCTCCGGCCGGTTCAATCCGCGTAGACTGCCGCGCGTGGCCAAGGTGACGCGTGACGATGTGGCAAGGCTGGCGGGGACCTCGACCGCGGTCGTCAGCTACGTCATCAACAACGGACCGAGGCCGGTCGCCCCGGCCACCCGCGAGCGCGTACTGGCCGCGATCAAGGAGCTCGGGTACCGGCCCGACCGGGTGGCCCAGGCGATGGCGAGCCGCCGCACCGACCTCATAGGCCTGATCGTGCCGGATGCCCGGCAGCCCTTCTTCGCCGAGATGGCGCACGCCGTGGAACAGGCCGCCGCCGAGCGCGGAAAGATGGTCCTGGTCGGCAACTCCAACTACCTCGACGAGCGCGAGGTCCACTATCTGCGGGCCTTCCTCGGCATGCGGGTGTCCGGCCTGATCCTCATCAGCCAGGGCCCGAGCGAGCACGCGGCGATAGAGATCGACGCCTGGGACGCGCGGGTCGTCCTGCTGCACCGGCGGCCCGAGGCGATCGACGACGTCGCGGTCGTCACCGACGACATCGGCGGCGCCCACCTCGCCACCCGCCATCTGCTGGAGCACGGGCACCCGTACGTCGCCTGCCTCGGCGGCGTGGAGTCCACCCCGGCGGTCGGCGACCCCGTCACCGACCACGTCGAGGGCTGGCGGCGGGCCATGCGGGAGTCCGGGCGCGCCACGGAGGGGCGCCTGTTTCAGGCGCCGTACAACCGGTACGACGCGTACACCGTCGCCATGGACCTGCTCAGCGGCCCCGACCGGCCGCCCGCGATCCTCTGCGCGACGGACGACCAGGCCATCGGCGTGCTGCGGGCCGCGCGCGAGCTGCGCATCGACGTGCCGGGGGAGCTGGCCGTGGCCGGCTTCGACGACGTGCAGGAGGCGGCGCTGACCGATCCGCCGCTGACCACGGTCGCCTCCGACCGGGAGGCGATGGCGCGCGCGGCGGTGGATCTCGTCCTCGACGACGGGCTGCGGATCGCGGGCTCGCGGCGGGAGCGGTTGAAGTTGTTCCCCTCGGCGCTGGTGGTGCGGCGCTCCTGCGGCTGCGGCTGAGCGGCTGACGCCTCCGGCTGTTGGCCGCCGGCCTGTGGCCTGTGGCCGGTTTGCCGTCCCGCCCGTCCTGCGGCGCCGGGGCCGATGCCGCGGGACGGGGTCGCCGGGGGGGGGATTCTGGGGCGCTTCTCAGCGCCGTCTCATGGAACTCTCACCCTCGCCCCGCAGAGTCGGGGGCATGAGCGACGACACCCCGCAGCACGCACCCGGTTCCGCCGGCCGGACCGGCCGTGGGCCGTTCGAGCCGCCGGCCATGCCGATACCGGCCCGCCCGGCGTACGCCCCGAGGACCCCGTTGACCACGCCGGACGGCGTGACCGTCTGGCCGAGCGCCCCCAGTGCTCCCGCCGGGCCCGGCGGCCCGCACGCCTCCGGCGGGCCCGGCCGGCCCGGCGCTTCCGATGGGTTCGGCCCGCCGCCGGGCGGCCACGGCTCCGCCCCGGTCGGCCACGACCCCGCTCCGGGGCACGGCCGGCGGCGGCGCCGGGCCCGTGGGCCCGTCGCGCTGATCGCCGCCGTCGCCCTCGCGGCCGCCGCGATCGGCGGCGGCGCCGCCGCCCTGGTCGGCGAGGTGACCAGCGGTACGCCCCAGGCCAGCGGCTCCGTCGACGGGACCAACGCCTCCGCCAAGCTGAACGGCACCGCGTCCGCCGTGGCCTCCGCCGTCGGCCCGAGCGTCGTCGAGATCACCGCCGGCCAGGGGCCGGAGGGGGCGGCGGGCCGGGGCACCGACACGGCCACCGGCTCCGGCGTGATCATCGGTTCCGGCGGTGAGATCCTCACCAACAACCACGTGATCGACGGCGCCTCGACCATCTCCGTGCGGTTCGCCGACGGCCGGAAGGCCACCGCGAAGGTGCTGGGCACCGACCCGAACCTGGACATGGCCCTGATCAAGGTGACCGGCGTCAGCGGGCTCAAGGCCGCCGAGCTGGGCGACTCCGGCCGGCTGAAGGTCGGCGACCAGGTCGTGGCGTTCGGCTCGCCCCAGGGCCTCACCGGCACGGTGACCAGCGGGATCGTCTCGGCGCTCGGCCGCGATGTGACCGTGCGCCGGGGCGGCGGGCAGGAGCGCACGCCCGAGGGCGGCGGGCGGTGGCCCTTCGGGTTCGGCGGCGACCAGTACAACGGCGAGCTCGGCTCCGCCACCACCACGTACAAGGCGATCCAGACCGATGCCTCGCTCAACCCCGGCAACTCCGGCGGACCGCTGGTGAACATGGACGGGCAGATCATCGGCATCAATTCGGCGATGTACGCGCCCCGGAACGCGGCCGCCGCGTCCGGTGACGCCGGCAGCATCGGGCTCGGCTTCGCCATCCCGATCAACGACGTCAAGAAGGTCCTCGACAAGCTGCGGGGCGGCGGGGCGCGGGCGTGACCGCGTACGGTCCAGAATGCGGCCGTAACCGCCGTAACCGCCGTAACCGCCGTGACCGCCGTGACCGCCGTAACCGCCGTGACCGCGGCGACCGCGCCCCGCCGCCCCGCAGATTGTCGAGGACCTTCTTGACGTCGTTGATCGGGATGGCGACTGTCTCT
>NZ_JBPQTV010000036.1:0-31166 GCF_051386515.1 Streptomyces sp. URMC 123
TATAAGAGACAGGTTGGACGTCGCTGCGGTGGGGCCGGCCTGCCCGGGTTGCTGCCCGCCTGCTCGTTGGACGTCGCTGCGGTGGGGGTGGACCCGCCGGTCGCTTGTCGGTCGTCGCGCCCTCGGCGCGGGTCGCCCGTTGGACGTCGACGCGGTGAGGGCAGGGCGGGCCGGCCCGCTACCGGTCGTCGCGTGAACGGAGACACATATCGCCGCGGCGCCTCAGCCGCGGCGTAAGAGGCGGGAGGCGCCCGCGGCCACCGTCGTGGCGAGAATCCAGCCGAGGACGACCAGGGCCGCCGCCGCCCACTGGTAGGAGCCGCGTGGCTTCCAGTGGCTCGCCTGGCCGAGGTCGATCACCGGCAGCAGCAGGTCCAGCGCGTAGAGCGCCGGGTTCCAGTGCGGGGCCTCCTGCGGTTTCAGCGGCTGTGGCGGGTGGAGCGCGAAGACCACCGCGCCCACCGCCCACAGCACCACCATCCAGACCGCCGCCCGCCCGGGCTTGTACCCGTAGGCCACCGTGCAGTCCTGGAGGTAGCCCCACGCCTTGCCGGCCAGCGGCAGCGTCTCCCGGCGGCGGCGCTGCTTGGCGAGCAGCACATCGCGGGCCTCCGAGTCCTCACCGCTGGCACGCAGCGCCGCGGCGAGCCGCTCGTAGGGCTCGGGCGCGTACTCCGGCGTGGCCGCGGCCACCCACTCCAGGCGGCGGGAGAGCGGGAAGTGCCCGCGCGGTATCAGCGTCTCGTAGGCGAAGCCGGCCATCGCCAGCCCGCCGGGCCCCGGCCAGCTCGACGCCCGGTCGACGAGGTTGACCACCCGCGCGCCCGACAGCACCACCCGCCCGCGCTGCGGGCGCTCGCCGAGGAAGCGCAGCTCCGGCGTCTGGATGCGGCGCAGCGACAGCTCCTGGTCCATCTCCATCACGAAGCGCGCCTGGTCGAAGTCGACCGCGTCCCCGAACCGCCCGTCGTCGAGCCGCATGCCCCCCTCGCACTCGAACTGCTGCACGCGCGTGCCGCCCGTCGGCGTCTGGGCCGTGCCGTACGGGGGCGTGTGGCCGGAGCTGAACGGGGAGCCGCTGACCCCGGCGGCGGTGAGATACAGCGTGCGCTCCACCGTCAGCTGAGGCGCGTTGAGCGCCCGCCGCCCGTACGGATTGCGCAGCCGGCTGCCGCGCAGGCTGAGCGACACGCCGATCTGCGCGCCGCGCAGGCTGATCTCCCCGAAGGACTCCATCAGCTCCGCCTGGAAGTCCTGGGCGACGCAGAGCCCGTCCGCGGCGATCGCCCGCCCCCGCCGGTCCTGGTGCACGGTGAGCTGGTTGAGCAGCAGGTCCGTGCCGATGTGGGCGTCGGTGAGCCGGATGCCGTTGCGCACCGTGCAGCGGGGCAGGTGGAGATCGCCCTCCGTGCTCAGCCGCGCGGCCTCCAGCCGCGGAATGGCGCAGCCCACCAGCCGCAGGGTGCTGAACCGGCACTCCGGCAGCAGGATCTGCTTCTCGAAGCGACAGCCGTGCAGCTCCACGTACGGCTCGACCGTGCCGCCGGACAGGTCGAGCGTGCCGGTGATCAGCGCGCCGGTCAGCTTGAGCGCCGAGACCCGCCCCGGCTGGGCGGGCGGCCCGTTGAGCAGCAGCAGTGCCACCACCCGGGCCCGTATCGCCCGCTCGGGCGCCCACGCGTGCGGGCCGCACGGATCGTCCTGGGCGCGGTCACGGGTGCGCAGATCCAGCGTGCTGCCGTTGCGGAACGCCTGCCACATCCCCCACTCGGCCGTGGTCAGCTCCAGTCCCGCCGGCGGGTCGACATCGATGGTCACCACGCCCCCTCACCCCCGTCGTCCCCCGTGCTTCCCCGCGCGTCCCACCCGCTCACGGGCGCGACCGCCGCCTGCCGTCACGCGCGGGCGCGCATCCCGCTCGCACACCAGTTCATTCCCACTGGGTGACGGAATGAACGCGCTGCGTCAACTTCATCGCCGGCCCCTCCGACATCACGTATCAGCCACTGGAACGCAGAGCCGGTCCGGCCCCAGGGTCTGAGAGACTTGACCCCGTGCTGCAATCTCTCACCCTGGCTCGAATCGATCTGCGCGGCGACGCCCTCCCGAAGGGTGGCGCCCTGCGCGACCTGCTGCCCCGCGCCGAGTTCGACGTCGAGGCCGCCCTGGAGAAGGTGCGGCCCATCTGCGACGACGTACGCCATCGCGGCACCGCGGCGCTGATCGACTACGCGCGGCGGTTCGACGGTGTGACGATCGACCGCGTCCGGGTGCCCGCCCAGGCGCTGACGGACGCCCTGGAGCGGCTCGACCCGGCCGTTCGGGCCGCGCTGGAGGAATCGATCCGGCGCGCCCGCCTGGTCCACCGCGAGCAGCGCCGCACCGACCACACCACCGCGGTCGTGCCCGGCGGCACGGTGACCGAGCGCTGGGTGCCGGTGGAGCGCGTCGGCCTGTATGTGCCCGGTGGCCTCGCGGTCTACCCCTCCTCCGTGGTGATGAACGTGGTGCCCGCCCAGGAGGCCGGCGTCGAGGGCATCGCCGTCACCTCGCCCCCGCAGGCCGGCTTCGGCGGGCTGCCGCACCCCACGATCCTCGCCGCCTGCGCGCTGCTCGGCGTGGACGAGGTCTACGCCGCCGGTGGCGCCCAGGCCATCGCGATGTTCGCCTACGGCACCGACGAGTGCCTGCCGGTCAATCTCGTCACCGGCCCCGGCAACATCTATGTCGCCGCGGCCAAGCGCCTGCTCAAGGGCCGGATCGGCATCGACGCCGAGGCCGGGCCCACCGAGATCGCCATCCTCGCGGACGCCACCGCCGACCCGGCGCACGTCGCCGCCGACCTGATCAGCCAGGCCGAGCACGACACCATGGCCGCCGCCGTCCTCGTCACCGACTCGCCCGAGCTCGCCGCGGCCGTCGAGGCCGAGCTGGAGACGCAGGTGGCCGCCACCCGCCACCGGGAGCGGATCGCCGCCGCCCTCGCCGGCCGGCAGTCCGCGATCGTGCTGGTCGACGGCGTCGACGAGGGCCTGCGGGTCGTCGACGCCTACGCCGCCGAGCACCTGGAGATCCAGACCGCCGACGCCGCGGCCGTCGCCGCCCGGGTGCGCAACGCCGGCGCGATCTTCGTCGGCCCGTACGCGCCCGTCTCCCTCGGCGACTACTGCGCGGGCTCGAACCATGTGCTGCCCACCGGCGGCTGCGCCTGTCACTCCTCGGGGCTGTCGGTGCAGTCCTTCCTGCGCGGCATCCACGTCGTCGACTACACCCGCGACGCCCTCGCCGAGGTCGCCCACCATGTGGTGACCCTGGCGGAGGCGGAGGACCTGCCCGCGCACGGGGCGGCCCTCAAGGCGAGGTTCGGATGGAAGGTTCCGCACAGCACGTGAGCACCACGCACGACGACAACACCAGCACGGCCGGCGCCGACGCGCCCGCGACCGGGGCCCGTGCCGAGGCGCCCGCGACCGGCGCACGCCCCGACGCGCCCGTGACCGGCATCGACGACCTGCCCATCCGGGACGAACTGCGCGGCAAGACCCCGTACGGCGCCCCCCAGCTGCAGGTGCCCGTGCGCCTCAACACCAACGAGAACCCCTACCCCCTGCCGGAGCCGCTGGTCGCGCGGATCGCCGAGCGGGTGGCCGAGGCCGCGCGCCATCTCAACCGCTACCCCGACCGGGACGCGGTGGAGCTGCGCACCGCCCTGGCCGGCTATCTCACCCGCACCGCCGGCCACCCGGTCGGCCTCGCCAACGTCTGGGCCGCCAACGGCTCCAACGAGGTGCTCCAGCAGCTCCTCCAGGCCTTCGGCGGGCCCGGCCGCACGGCGATCGGGTTCGAGCCCTCGTACTCGATGCACGCGCTGATCGCCCGCGGCACCGGCACGGGCTGGCTCTCCGGCCCCCGGCGCGAGGACTTCACCATCGACGTGGCCGCGGCCGTCGCGGCCATCGCCGAGCACCGGCCCGACGTGGTCTTCGTCTGCTCGCCGAACAACCCGACCGGCACGGCCGTCGACGCCGCCACGGTGCTCGCGCTGTACGACGCCGCGCAGGCCGCCCGGGCGGACGACCACGGCGCGCTCGTCGTGGTGGACGAGGCGTACGGCGAGTTCAGCCACGGCCCCTCGCTGCTGCCGCTGATCGAGGGCCGGCCCCGGCTGGTGGTCTCGCGCACCATGTCCAAGGCGTTCGGCGCGGCCGGGCTGCGGCTGGGCTATCTCGCCGCTCACGCGGCAGTCGTGGACGCCGTCCAGCTCGTCCGGCTTCCCTATCATTTGTCCGCCGTCACCCAGGCCACCGCCCTCGCCGCCCTGGAGTACACCGATACCCTGCTCGGATACGTCGAACAGCTCAAGGCGGAGCGCGACCGACTGGTGACCGAGCTGCGGGCCATCGGCTGCGAGGTCACCGCCTCGGACGCCAACTTCGTGCAGTTCGGGCGGTTCGACGACGCCCGGACCGCCTGGCGGCGGCTGCTGGACCGGGGCGTCCTGGTCCGCGACAACGGCGTACCGGGATGGCTGCGGGTCACCGCCGGCACCCCGGCCGAGAACGACGCGTTCCTCGATGCGGTTCGCGAACTGATGAAGGAGCAGAGCGCATGACGCGCGAGGGTCGCACAGGAAGAGTCGAGCGCACCACCAAGGAGACCTCGGTCCTCGTCGAGATCGACCTCGACGGGACGGGCACGGTCGACGTGTCGACCGGGGTCGGCTTCTACGACCACATGCTCGACCAGCTCGGCCGCCACGGCCTCTTCGACCTCACGGTCAAGACCGAGGGCGACCTGCACATCGACACCCACCACACCATCGAGGACACCGCCCTCGCGCTGGGCGCCGCCTTCCGGCAGGCGCTCGGCGACAAGGTCGGGATCTATCGATTCGGCAACTGCACGGTGCCGCTCGACGAGTCCCTGGCCCAGGTCACCGTCGACCTGTCGGGACGCCCGTACCTGGTGCACACCGAGCCCGAGAACATGGCGCCCATGATCGGCGCCTATGACACCACCATGACCCGGCACATCCTGGAGTCCTTCGTCGCCCAGGCCCAGGTCGCCCTGCACGTCCACGTGCCCTACGGGCGCAACGCGCACCACATCGTGGAGTGCCAGTTCAAGGCGCTGGCCCGGGCCCTGCGCTACGCCTGTGAGCGCGACCCGCGCGCGGCCGGCATCCTGCCCTCCACGAAGGGTGCGCTGTGAACACCGTCTCCACCCTGCTGATCGTCGTCGGGCTGTTCCTCCTCGGCGGAGTCATCTCCTTCAGCAAGCAGAAGATGCCCAGGAGCGTGATCGTGCTCCTCTCCATCGGCGCCGCCATGTGCCTGGTCGCGGGCATCCTGCGGCTGGAGGGGGTCTTCGCATGAGCAAGCGCGTCGTTGTCTTCGACTACGGCTTCGGCAATGTCCGCTCCGCCGAGCGGGCCCTGGCCCGGGTCGGCGCGGACGTCGAGATCACCCGCGACTACGACAGGGCGATGAACGCCGACGGCCTGCTCGTCCCCGGCGTCGGCGCCTTCGCCGCCTGCATGAAGGGCCTGGAGGCCGCCCGCGGCCACTGGGTCGTGGGCCGCCGCCTCTCCGGCGGCCGCCCGGTCATGGGCATCTGCGTCGGCATGCAGATCCTCTTCGCCCGCGGCATCGAGCACGGCGAGGAGACCGAGGGGCTCGACGAGTGGCCCGGCACGGTCGAGCCGCTGCGCGCCCCCGTCGTGCCGCACATGGGCTGGAACACCGTGCGGGCCGCCGAGGACTCCCGGCTCTTCGCCGGTCTCGACCCCGAGACCCGCTACTACTTCGTGCACTCCTACGCGGTGCGCTCCTGGAACTTCGAGGCGGCCAACGCCTCCCTGCGCGTCCCCAAGGTCACCTGGGCCACCCACGGCGAGCCGTTCGTCGCCGCCGTGGAGAACGGTCCACTGTGGGCCACCCAGTTCCATCCCGAGAAGTCCGGCGACGCCGGCGCCCAGCTGCTGACCAACTGGATCGAGACCCTGTGAGCCCCGTGATGCCGAAGCTCGAACTCCTCCCCGCCGTCGACGTCCGCGACGGCCAGGCCGTCCGCCTCGTCCACGGCGAGTCCGGCTCCGAGACCTCCTACGGCGACCCGCTGGCCGCCGCCCTCGCCTGGCAGCGGGCGGGCGCCGAGTGGCTCCACCTGGTGGACCTCGACGCCGCCTTCGGCACCGGGGACAACCGGGAGCAGATCGCCGAGGTGACCCGCTCCATGGACATCAAGGTGGAGCTCTCCGGCGGCATCCGCGACGACGACACCCTCGCCGCCGCCCTCGCCACCGGCTGCACCCGGGTCAACCTCGGCACCGCCGCCCTGGAGACCCCCGAGTGGGTCGCCAAGGTCATCGCCGAGCACGGCGACCGGATCGCCGTCGGCCTCGACGTGCGCGGCACCACCCTCCGCGGCCGGGGCTGGACCCGCGACGGCGGCGACCTCTACGAGACGCTCGCCCGCCTCGACTCCGAGGGCTGCGCCCGCTACGTCGTCACCGACATCGCCAAGGACGGCACCCTCCAGGGCCCCAACCTGGACCTGCTGCGCAGTGTGTGCGCCGTCACCGACAAGCCGGTGGTCGCCTCCGGCGGAGTCTCCTCCCTTGACGACCTGCGGGCGCTCGCCACCCTGGTACCGGAGGGTGTCGAAGGCGCCATCGTGGGCAAGGCCCTCTACGCCAAGGCGTTCACCTTGGAAGAGGCGTTGGAGGCCGTGTCGTGACCCAAGCCGTGCAGCGTGCGCAGTCGGACAGTCCCTGGGAAGAGGCGATCGGTTTCGCGCGCGCTGTCGCGGCGGGCGACCGGGTCCTCGTCGCCGGCACGATGCCGCTGGTCGGCGGGGTGCTGCAGGGCGAGGGGGACCCGTACGAACAGGCGATCATCGCCTTCCGCAACACCTTCACCGCACTGGAGACGTTCGGCCTCGGGCCCGAGCACATCGTGCGGACCCGCATGTACCTCGTCCACGCGCGTGACGTGGACGCGGTCGGCCGCGCCCACAAGGAGCTGTTCGACGCCGTACGCCCGGCCGCGACCATGGTCGTGGTGTCCGGCTTCGTCGACTCCCGGGTGCTGGTCGAGGTCGAAGTCGAAGCATTCCGAGGAGCTCAGGAAACATGACCCTGGCGGTCCGAGTCATTCCCTGCCTGGACGTGGACGGCGGCCGGGTCGTCAAGGGCGTCAACTTCCAGAACCTGCGCGACGCGGGCGACCCCGTGGAAATGGCCAAGCTCTACGACGCCGAGGGCGCGGACGAGCTCACCTTCCTCGACATCACCGCCTCGTCGGGCAACCGCGAGACCACCTATGACGTGGTGCGCCGCACCGCCGAACAGGTCTTCATCCCGCTCACCGTGGGCGGTGGCGTCCGCGCCGCCGACGACGTCGACAAGCTGCTGCGCGCGGGCGCGGACAAGGTCGGGGTCAACACGGCGGCCATCGCCCGGCCGGAGCTGATCCGCGAGATCGCCGAGCGGTTCGGCCGGCAGGTGCTGGTGCTCTCGGTGGACGCCCGCCGCTGCCCCGAGGGCACCGTCACCCCCTCCGGCTTCGAGGTCACCACCCACGGCGGCCGCCGGGGCACCGGCCTCGACGCCGTGGAGTGGGCCCACCGCGCCGCCGAACTGGGCGCCGGCGAGATCCTGCTGAACTCCATGGACGCCGACGGCACCAAGGACGGCTACGACACGGCCATGATCCAGGCGGTGCGCAAGCACGTCACCGTCCCGGTGATCGCCTCCGGCGGCGCCGGCAGGCTCGCCGACTTCGCCCCGGCGGTGGCGGCGGGCGCGGACGCGGTGCTGGCCGCGTCGGTCTTCCACTTCGGGGACCTGCGGATCGGCGACGTCAAGGACGCGCTGCGGTCGGCCGGGCACCCGGTGCGCTGACGCGGCCCGCCGGCGCCGGCATCCGGCCCGGAGTCCGCGGCGCGCGTCGGCCGGCACCGGCCCGCCGTGCGAGCGCGCGCCGGCCGGGGGGTGCCCTTGACGGGTACGGACCCGGCCGGCGCGCGCGGTCGTTCACCCGGCGGCGCTCACATCGAGACGCCGAGCTCCGCCTCGCTCGCCTTGACCACGGCCTCCTTGTCGCCGTCCAGCTCCACCCGGGCCACCCGCTGCCGGCCGAAGAGGAAGAGGGTGAGCTCCCCGGGCTCGCCGGTGACCGTCACCACCGGCGTCCCCCGGTGCGCCACCGCCGTACGGCCGTCGGGGCGGCGAACCACCAGCCCCACGGGCGACTTGCGCCCCAGCATGCGCGCGCTCCTCTCCAGCCGGGACCACAGGGCGTCGGCGAAGACCGGGTCGATCTCGCGCGGCGTCCAGTCCGGCTGGGCGCGCCGCACGTCCTCGCCGTGCACGAAGAACTCCACCGTGTTCGCCGCCTCCTCCACCTGCTTGAGGGCGAACGGCGACAGCCGGGGCGGGCCGGTGCGGATGAGGTGGATCAGCTCCTCGTACGGCTTGGCGGCGAACTCGGCCTGGACCCGGCCGAGCCGTGCGGCCAGCGGTTTGAACAGCAGTCCGCCGGCCGCGTCCGCACGGCGCTCGCGCACCACCAGGTGCGCGGCGAGATCGTGGGTGGTCCAGCCGTCGCAGAGTGTCGGCGCGGCCGGCCCGGCACTCTCCAACGCGTCGGCGAGCAGAAGACGTTCACGCTTCGCATGGGTCGACATACGGCCCAGCGTACGGCGGGGGAGCGTCCCGTGCCACGGTGCCGCGCGGCGCCGGCCGGGGCGGGCGCCTCGAGTCGTCGGCCCGCGAGGGCCGGGTCAGGCGCCGGTCGCCCCGCCGGGCAGCGCCTTCGTCAGCTTCTTGCCGTCGGCGCCCTTGCTCAGCGTCAGCGAGCAGGAGATCCGGCTCTCGCCCCCCTGGTAGGTGTCCAGGGCCGGGAAGAGCGCGAAACTGTAGTACGTCGTCCCGTCGTTGGGCACGGTCTTCATCCGCTGCTGCGACTCGGTCTTGCACATCTCCAGGACCTTGGCCCGCAGCTGCTCCTCGGTGGCGAACGTCCCGGTCAGCGTCTTGTTCGCGATCACCTCGCCGTCGTGCGCCTCCGTGCAGGAGCGCGTGGCGATCCGCTCCAGGGTCGGCGTCAGCGTCGGGTGGTCGAAGCACTCGCCCACCTTGAGGTGGACCAGCGGCACCCGGCGGCCGGACGACGCGGAGGGGGTCGGCGCGGGCGGCACCGACCAGGTGGGCGCCGGGGCCTTCGACTCGGGGGCGACGGGCGTGCCGGGGGTGCCGGGCGAGGCGGAGGCCGATGCCGACGGCTCGCCGCCCGCGGCGACCTCCTTGTCGTCACCGCCGCGGGTGAGCAGGAAGCCGCCCACGGCGAGCCCGGCCACCAGCACGCCTGCTATGAAGATCGCGGCTATCTTCGGGCCGTTGCCGCCGCTCGGCGGCGGCGGGGGCGGCGGCAGGTGGAAACCCTGCTGGGGGTACCCGCCCTGGGGCGCGGCGAAGCCGCCCTGCGGCGGGGCGTAGGGACTCTGCGCCGGCGGATACGCCCCGGCGGGCGGGCCGTACCCCTGCTGCGGGCCGAAGCCCTGGGGCGGGCCGAAGCCGCCCCCGGCAGCGGGGGGAGTGGCGTCGTTCGGCGGGGGCGGAAAGCTCATGCGCGAAGCATGCCGTACGGCACTGACAGCCCGAGCATCGCCCCTGGGAAGGCGGGGGCGCCGCGGCCGGAAACGGTGGGTTGCGCGCGGGGGAACGCCGCTCCGCGCGGCACGGCCGCCCGCGCCCGCCCGCGCCCGTACCGGCCGGCCGGTCCGGCAGAATGGGGGGCGTGACCAGCTCAACCACCCCCGCCTCCGGGCTCGACCCGGCCATCGCCGCCCGGCTGAAGCGGAACGACGACGGTCTTTTTCCCGCCATCGCCCAGCAGTACGACACCGGTGAGGTGCTGATGCTCGGCTGGATGGACGACGAGGCGCTGCACCGCACCCTCACGACCGGCCGCTGCACGTACTGGAGCCGCAGCCGCCGGGAGTACTGGGTGAAGGGCGACACCTCCGGACACGTACAGCACGTCAAGTCCGTGGCCCTCGACTGCGACGCCGACACCGTCCTGGTGAAGGTCGACCAGGTGGGAGCGGCCTGCCACACCGGCGACCGCACCTGTTTCGATTCCGACGTGCTGCCGCTCGGCCAGTAGGCTCACCTGCCATGACCATCCCAGCGGCCACGATGGACCTCGAGACGTTCCGCAAGCTGGCGGCCGACCGCCGGGTGATCCCGGTCAGCCGGCGGCTGCTGGCCGACGGTGACACCCCCGTCGGTCTCTACCGCAAACTGGCGGCCGAACGCCCCGGCACCTTCCTCCTCGAATCCGCCGAGAACGGCCGCTCCTGGTCCCGCTATTCGTTCATCGGAGTGCGCAGCGCGGCCACCCTGACCGAGCGCGACGGCCGGACCCACTGGCTGGGCACCCCGCCGGTCGGCGTCCCCGTCGACGGCGACCCGCTGGAGACCCTGCGCGCCACCGTCGAGACGCTGCACACCCCCCGTGACCTCGACGGCCAGGCCCCCCTCCCGCCCTTCACCGGCGGCATGGTGGGCTACCTCGGCTACGACATCGTCCGCCGCCTGGAGCGCATCGGCAGCAGCACCCACGACCAGCTCGGGCTGCCCGAGCTGACCATGCTGCTCACCTCCGACTTGGCCGTCCTCGACCACTGGGACGGCACCGTTCTGCTGATCGCCAACGCGATCAACCACAACGACCTCGACACGGGTGTCGACGAGGCGTACGCCGACGCCGTCGCCCGTCTCGACGCCATGGCCGCGGACCTGGCCCGGCCGGCCGCGGCCGGCTCCGCGGCGGTACTGCCGCCCTCCGAGCTGCCGGAGTACACCGCGCTGTGGGGCGGCGCGGCCTACCAGGAGGCCGTCGAGGACATCAAGGAGCGCATCCGGGCCGGCGAGGCGTTCCAGGTGGTGCCCTCCCAGCGGTTCGAGACGCCCTGCACGGCCAGCGCCCTGGACGTCTACCGCGTGCTGCGGGCGACCAACCCCAGCCCGTACATGTACCTCTTCCGCTTCCCCGCCGAGGACGGCAGGACCTTCGACGTCGTCGGCTCCAGCCCGGAGGCGCTCGTCAAGGTCGAGGACGGCCGCGCGCTGCTGCACCCCATCGCCGGCACCCGGCCGCGCGGGGCCACGCCCCAGGAGGACGCCGCCCTCGCCGAGGAGCTCCTCGCCGACCCCAAGGAGCGGGCCGAGCACCTGATGCTCGTCGACCTCGGCCGCAACGACCTCGGACGGGTGTGCGAGCCCGGCAGTGTCGAGGTCGTCGACTTCATGGCGATCGAGCGCTACAGCCATGTGATGCACATCGTCTCCACGGTCGTCGGCCGGCTCGCGGAGGGCCGCACGGCCTTCGACGTGCTCACCGCCTGCTTCCCGGCCGGCACGCTCTCCGGGGCGCCCAAGCCGCGCGCGATGCAGATCATCGAGGAGCTGGAGCCCAGCCGGCGCGGACTGTACGGCGGCGCCGTCGGCTATCTGGACTTCGCCGGCGACTCCGACACGGCCATCGCCATCCGTACGGCGCTGCTGCGCGACGGCACGGCCTACGTCCAGGCCGGCGCGGGCGTGGTCGCCGACTCCGACCCGGTCGCCGAGGACACGGAGTGCCGCAACAAGGCCGCCGCGGTGCTCCGGGCGGTCGCCATGGCGAACGGCCTCACGTCGGCCTGACGGCGACCCGCACGCCGACGGCCGTACGGGCTGAGGCTTACGGTCGGTGGGCCCTGCGCCGCGCGACAGTACGGTCGGTGGGCCCTGCGCCGCGCGACAGTACGGTGCGCGGCGACGGCCGTACGGTGCGCGGCCGGCCCTGACGGCAGTACGGCGCGCGCCGTCGGCAGTCCTGTGCCCGCGTCGGCAGTACCGCGCCCGCGGCGGCGGTCGGGCGGACCCGGATGGGAGGCGCCGCGCGCCACGCGCCATAGTGGTGGGGTGAGCGCCGTACCCGACCCCCGTACCGCCGCGGCCGAAGCCACGCCGCCGGCCGCCCCGGCCCCCGCCCGTCCCGCGCGCGGCGGGCGCCGCAGCCTCGCCCTCGCCCTGCTGCTGGGCGCGGCCGGAGCGACGCTGGCGCTGTTCGCCGCGGGACAGACCTGGGGCGAGGCCGTCTCCACCGCGGGCCAGGGCACCGCGAAGCTGTCCGTCAGCGGCCGCGACGTCACCGCGCTGCCCCCGGCGCTGGCGATCGTCGGCCTCGCCGCGCTGGTCGCCCTGTTCGCCGTCCGCCGCGCCGGGCGGGTCCTCGTCGCCGCGCTGCTGACGCTGAGCGGCGCGGCCACCGTGCTCACCGCCGCCCTGGGCGCCTCCGACACCGGGGCCCTGGAGGCGCGCGCGGCCAAGGACACGGGGCTGACCGGCGCCGGCGTGGAGCAGGTCACCCATACGGGCTGGCCGTGGGCCGCCGTCGCGGCCGGCGTGCTGCTGCTGCTCGCCGGGCTGCTCGCGCTCCGCCACGGCCGCGACTGGCCGGCCATGTCCGGCCGCTACGAGCGCTCCGCCGCCCCCGCCCGCCGCCCGCGCGGCCCCGCGGCCGACCCGGACCGGCCCGAGGAGCTGTGGAAGGCCCTGGACCGCGGTGAGGACCCCACCCAGGAGCCCGGCCCGGACACCACCGGCCCCGACACCACCGGCCCGGGCGCCGACCGCGACACCGGCCCGGACACCCGCCCCGAGACCGGCCCCGACGTTCGCCCCGGCAGCAAGGGGCGCCCCTCCGGGGACGGCTGACACTCCGTGCCCGACCCCCGCTCACGGCGCGCCGCCGCGTCGGGGACAATGGTCATCAGCGTTCACCGCGCCCGCGCCCGGACCCGGCGCGTCACAGCAACGAGGAGTACTCATGGCGGGTAGTAGCCACGGACACACCCCGGCCGCCTGGACCGGCGTCATCATCGCCTTCATCGGCTTCTGCATCTCCGGTGCGTTCACGGTGGCGGCCCAGCCGCTCGGTTTCGTCGCGGGTCTGGTCGTCGTCGCCCTCGGCGGCATCGTCGGTCTGGCGATGCGCGCGGCGGGCCTCGGCCAGCCCAAGCGGCAGCCCGCCGGCACGCGGACGCAGGCCCAGGCGTAGGGCCAGGCGTAGGCCCAGGCGTAGCCCCGGTCCCTCCCGCGCGGCCTGCCGCCGCGCGGGACCGCGGCTCGTCACCACGGCGCGGCCCCGCCCGACTCGCCCCGGCCATCGGCCGTACGGGCGACGGCGGGGCTGCGCCGTGTCGCGTTCACGGGAAGACTCGGGGCGTGGGCAGGGCGACGGACGACCGCGGACGGCCCGGTGGCGCGCCACCGGCGGCCGGCCCCCTCGCCGGGCCCGCCACCCGCTCCGGAGCCGGCGCGCGCCCGCCCGGGCGGCGGCTCGCCCGGCTCATGGCGCCGCTCGGCGCCCTGGCCCCGGTCGCGGCCGCCTTCGCCTATGTCGCGGCCGTCGACCCCAACGAGCCCGGTCACTACCCCGTCTGCCCGCTGCTGAGGCTCACCGGCCTCTCCTGCCCCGGCTGCGGGGGCCTGCGCAGCGCGCACGCGCTCGCGCACGGGGACCTCGTGGCGGCGCTGGACGCGAACGCGCTGGCCGTGCTGCTCCTGGCGCTGGGGGCGGTCGCGTGGGCCGGGTGGTGCGTCCGGGTGGTTCGCGGGGCGCGACATACGGTCACGCGGCGGACGCGAACCGCGCTCTGGTGGGCCCTGGGGGCCCTGACCGTCCTGTTCACGGTGGTCCGCAACCTCCCCTTCGCCGAGGCACTCGCCGTCCGGGCCACGGCCGGTCTGTGATCGGCCGATGAGCGGCCGCACCCCGCCGCGCGCACCCCGCGTCGTCAACCGGATGCGAGAGCTTCGCCCCCGGCCGGATACCATCGCAGTGCCTGATGAATGCCGGCCCGGCCGTGCTTCGTCCGGTGGTGCCCACCGGGCACCCACTGCCGGCTCGACCCATCACAGTCCCGGAAGGGGGCCGCTCGCGTGAGTGTGCTCGACGAGATCATCGACGGAGTCCGCGCCGACCTCGCCGAGCGGCAGGCGCGCGTCAGCCTCGACGAGCTCAAGGAGCGGGCCGCCAAGGCGCCCCAGGCCAAGGACGGGGCCGCCGCGCTGCGCGGCGAGGGCGTCCAGGTGATCTGTGAGGTCAAGCGGTCCAGCCCGTCGAAGGGCGCGCTGGCCGCCATCGCCGACCCGGCGGGGCTCGCCGCCGACTACGAGGCGGGCGGCGCCGCCGTGATCAGCGTGCTGACCGAGGAGCGCCGGTTCGGCGGCTCGCTGGCCGACCTGGAGGCCGTGCGCGCCCGGGTGGACATCCCCGTGCTGCGCAAGGACTTCATCGTCACCTCGTACCAGCTGTGGGAGGCCCGCGCGTACGGCGCCGACCTCGCCCTGCTCATCGTCGCCGCGCTGGACCAGGAGGCCCTCGTCTCCCTCGTCGAGCGGGCCGAGTCGATCGGCCTGACGCCGCTCGTCGAGGTGCACGACGAGGAGGAGGTGCAGCGCGCCGTCGACGCGGGCGCCCGGATCATCGGCGTCAACGCCAGGAACCTCAAGACCCTGGAGGTCGACCGCGGCACCTTCGGGCGCGTCGCCCCCGAGATCCCGGCCGGCATCGTGAAGGTCGCCGAATCCGGCGTCCGCGGCCCGCACGACCTGATCGCCTACGCCAACGAGGGCGCGGACGCCGTACTGGTGGGCGAGTCGCTGGTCACCGGCCGCGATCCGCGGACCGCCGTCTCCGACCTCGTGGCCGCCGGCGCGCACCCCGCGCTGCGGCAGGGCCGGGGCTGAGGACGTCACCGTGTCCCTCGCCGCCCGTCTCGCCCCCGGCTGCCGGCCGCGCGGCTGCCGCGCGCCCGCACGCCGGGCGCGCGGGCGACGGGTGCGCTATGTGATCGGCGCCGAGCCGGGCCAGGTCAACGGCCGGCGATGGCGCGCGCCGCTCGTCCGGCGCTGAAGGCCCGAGAAAGCCGGCGCTGAGCGCCCGGCGGCTTCTCCGGCGTGCCCCGACGGGCCCCACGCCCTTCGCCGACCCGACGGAACCAGCCGTTCCGCCCGGGGCCGCGCGGCGTACGCCCCGCCGGGTGCCGACCGGGCGTACGACGCATCGGGCGCCGGCCGGGTGTACGGGCGCAGCGGCGTACGGGTGCACGGGCTGTGACGCGCCGGGTGCCGGCCGTCGACCGCCGTGTCACACCCCCGCGCCACGCAGCACCGTGACACCACGTCACCCTTCACGGTAAACGTTCTTGATCATGCCACCCCAGGGGCGGTCAGCCCCGACCAAGGAGATACGACGAATGTCGTCCGACTTCTTCATCCCGGACACCACCGGTGCCGTGCCCACCGCCGCCGGCTACTTCGGCTCGTTCGGCGGCGCCTTCATCCCCGAGGCCCTCGTGGCCGCGGTCGACGAGGTGGCCGCCGAGTACGACAAGGCCAAGTCCGACCCGGCGTTCGCCGCCGAGCTGGAGAGCCTGCTCGTCCACTACACCGGCCGGCCCAGCGCCCTCACCGAGGTCCCCCGGTTCGCCGAGAGCGCCGGCGGGGCCCGGATCTTCCTCAAGCGCGAGGACCTCAACCACACCGGCTCCCACAAGATCAACAACGTGCTGGGCCAGGCCCTGCTCACCAGGCGGATGGGCAAGACCCGGGTCATCGCCGAGACCGGCGCCGGGCAGCACGGGGTGGCCACCGCCACCGCCTGCGCCCTCTTCGGGCTCGACTGCACGATCTACATGGGCGAGATCGACACCCAGCGCCAGGCCCTCAACGTGGCCCGGATGCGGATGCTCGGCGCCGAGGTCGTCGCCGTGAAGTCCGGCAGCCGCACGCTCAAGGACGCGATCAACGAGGCGTTCCGCGACTGGGTCGCCAATGTCGACTCCACCCACTACCTCTTCGGCACGGTGGCCGGCCCGCACCCCTTCCCCGCCATGGTCCGCGACTTCCACCGCGTGATCGGCGTCGAGGCGCGCCGCCAGCTGCTGGAGCGCGCCGGGCGGCTCCCGGACGCCGCCATCGCCTGCGTCGGCGGCGGCAGCAACGCCATCGGGCTGTTCCACGCCTTCATCCCCGACGCCTCCGTGCGCCTCATCGGCTGCGAGCCGGCCGGCCACGGCATCGAGACCGGCGAGCACGCGGCCACCCTCACCGCCGGCGAGCCGGGCATCCTGCACGGCTCCCGCAGCTATGTCCTCCAGGACGACGAGGGGCAGATCACCGAGCCGTACTCGATCTCGGCCGGCCTGGACTACCCGGGCATCGGCCCCGAGCACGCGTACCTCAAGGACAGCGGGCGGGGCGAGTACCGGGCCGTCACCGACGACGCGGCGATGGAGGCCCTGCGGCTGCTCTCCCGCACCGAGGGCATCATCCCGGCGATCGAGAGCGCGCACGCGCTCGCGGGCGCCCTGGAGGTCGGCCGCGAGCTGGGCCCCGACGGGCTGATCGTCGTCAATCTGTCGGGACGCGGCGACAAGGACATGGACACGGCCGCGCGGTACTTCGGCCTGTACGACACCGACGCGGCGGTCGACGCCGACGAGACCGGCGGCATCGCGGAGATCGAGGGGGACGCCAAGTGAGCGGGACCGCAACGCACCAGGGGAACAGGGAGCTGCTGAGCGCCACGCTCGCCACGGCGAGGTCTCAGGACCGGGCCGCCCTCATCGCGTACCTCCCGGCCGGGTTCCCCACCGTCGACGGCGCGATCGCGGCGATCAAGGAGGTGCTGGCCGCCGGCGCCGACGTCGTCGAGGTCGGGCTGCCGCACAGCGACCCGGTCCTGGACGGCCCGGTCATCCAGACCGCGGACGACATCGCGCTGCGCGGCGGGGTGCGGATCGCCGACGTGATGCGCACGGTCCGCGAGGCGTACGAGGCCACCGGGGCGCCGATCCTCGTCATGACGTACTGGAACCCCATCGACCGGTACGGCGTCGAGCGCTTCACCGCCGAGCTCGCGGCGGCGGGCGGCGCCGGCTGCATCCTGCCGGACCTGCCGGTCCAGGAGTCCGCGCAGTGGCGGGACGCCGCCGAGCGGCACGGCCTGGCCACGGTCTTCGTGGTCGCGCCGAGCAGCCGGGACGAGCGGCTGGCCACGATCACCGCGGCGGGCAGCGGCTTCGTGTACGCGGCCTCGCTGATGGGGGTCACCGGCACCCGCGAGTCGGTGGGCGAGCAGGCCCAGGACCTGGTGCGGCGCACCCGGGCCACCACGGACCTGCCGGTCTGCGTCGGGCTCGGGGTCTCCAACCCCGAGCAGGCCGCGGAGGTCGCCTCCTTCGCCGACGGCGTGATCGTCGGCTCGGCGTTCGTCAAGCGGCTGCTGGAGGCCGACGACCCGGAGGCCGGCCTCGCGGCGGTCCGCTCGCTCGCCGCCGACCTGGCGAAGGGCGTCCGCCGGGCCTGAGCACCGCGCGCCCCGCGGCTGGGGCAACATCGCGCCCGGTCCTCGCTCGTTCGAGGGAATGGGGGACCGGGGAGGCACGCTGGTGCCTCCCCGGTTCGTTTTCTTCGGGTGTGAGCGAGAACAACCGTGAGGGAAAACGTGCCGCCCGTGAGCGGCTGCAGGAGATGCGCGAGCGGGAGCAGGCGCGGGAGAAGCGCAAGCGCGCCCTGACCGTCGGCGCGGTGGCGGTCGCCGTGCTCGGCGTCGCCGCCGCGGTGGGGGTGATCGTGGCCAACACCGACGGCGGCGAGGGCTCCACCAGCACGGACGGGCCGGTGGTGCCACCGGCCGGCGGGACCGGCACGGACGGCCTGATCATTCCCGTGGGCAAGGCGGACGCCCCCTCCACCCTCGCCGTCTTCGAGGACTTCCGCTGCCCGGCCTGCGCCCAGTTCGAGGGCGCCTACCGGGACACGGTCCACGAGCTCGAGAACAAGGGTCTGTTGAGGACCGAGTACCACCTCGCCACGATCATCGACGGCAACCTCGGCGGCAGCGGCTCCCTGAAGGCCGCCAACGCGGCGGCCTGCGCCCAGGACGCCGGGAAGTTCCCCGCGTACCACGACGAGCTGTTCAGGAACCAGCCGCCGGAGACGGACGACGCGTTCGCCAACACCCGGCGTCTGATCAACATCGCCGAGAAGGTCGACGGGCTGGTCACCGACACCTTCCGCGGCTGCGTGGAGAACGGCACCCACAACAGCTGGGTGAAGAAGTCCAACCAGGCCTTCCGCGACGCGGGCCACTCCGGCACCCCGACGGTGCTGCTCAACGGCAAGAACATCTACGCCGATCAGAACAACCCGCTGACCCCCGAGAAGCTCAAGCAGGAGGTCGAGAAGGCGGCCGCGGCCAAGCGCTGACCCCCGGTCCCGCGCGACGCCCCCGCGCGACGCCCCCGGCGGGGCCCGTCTGGGCCCCGGGCGGGGGCGCAGGGTAGGTTCGGTGGTGCCATGGACCTCGCATTCATTCCCAGCCCGTCGACCGGCGTTCTGTACCTCGGACCGGTTCCGCTGCGCGGCTACGCGTTCTGCATCATCATCGGCGTCATCGTCGCCGTCTGGCTCGGCAACCGCCGATGGGTCGCCCGGGGCGGCCTGCCGGGGACCGTCGCCGACATCGCCGTCTGGGCGGTGCCCTTCGGGCTGGTCGGCGGGCGCCTCTACCACGTGATCACGACCTATGAGCCGTACTTCGGCGAGAACGGGCACTGGGTCGACGCGTTCAAGATCTGGGAGGGCGGCCTCGGCATCTGGGGCGCGATCGCGCTCGGCGCGCTCGGGGCCTGGATCGGCGCCCGGCGACGGGGCATCCCGCTGCCCGCGTACGCCGACGCCGTGGCGCCCGGCATCGCCCTGGCCCAGGCGATCGGCCGCTGGGGCAACTGGTTCAACCAGGAGCTCTACGGCAGGGCGACCGATGTGCCGTGGGCCCTGGAGATCGACAAGCACGGCGTCGTCGGCACCTTCCACCCCACGTTCCTGTACGAGTCCCTGTGGTGCGTCGGTGTCGCGCTGCTGGTGCTCTGGGCGGACCGCCGGTTCACGCTCGGCCACGGGCGGGCCTTCGCGCTGTACGTCGCCGCGTACACCGTGGGCCGGGCCTGGATCGAGTACATGCGGATCGACGAGGCGCACCATGTGCTGGGCCTGCGGCTCAACGTCTGGACCTCGATCGTCGTCTTCCTGGCGGCCGTCGCCTACATGGTGATCTCCGCGAAGCGGGCGCCCGGCCGGGAGGCGGTCGTGGAGCCGGCGGCGGAGGCGGCCCGCGCGGAGGCGGCTCGCGCCGACGCGGTCGAGGACGCGCCGGTGAAGGACGGACCGAAGCCGGCCGGGGCGGGGGCGAAGCCGGCCGGTGCCGGGGCGAAGCCCTCGGGAGCCGATGCCAAGCTCGCCAAGCCGGCCGGGGGCGGTACGAAGGCCGCTGCCGGCGGTGCCAAGCCCGCCGGCGCGGCGGCCAAGCCGGCCGGGGCCCCCGAGGACTCCCCGCGCGCGCCCGAGAAGGGCGCCTCCCCCGAGAAGCGCTGAGCCACGGCGGCGCCCGGCGCCGCCACGCCGCACCCCGTGCCACGGCCCCCGGCCGTGCCACTCCCGAGGACCCCGCGCCGAGGCGGCGCGGGGTCCTCGCCGTACCCGGCACGCGTCGCCCCGTGAGCAGAAAACCGCAGGTCAGAGCGGTAAGTACGGCCTTGCTCGCTAGCGCTCCGCGGACCGCCGTGCCTACCGTCTGAAGCCATGGGGGAGCGGGCGGACCCCACGGAGGCGGGCGGCAGCCACCGCCCCGCCCCGCCGCCCCCGCGGAAAGGAGCGGCCGTCACATGTCCGTGCTCGACACCCGCGCCGCGCCGCACGAGGCGCACCGGGACAACCACACCCACCGCGACGTCAACGGCGGCTGGCTGCGCCCCGCCGTGTTCGGCGCGATGGACGGCCTGGTCTCCAACCTCGCGCTGATCACGGGAGTGGCCGGCGGCGACGTGTCCCACCGGACGATCGTGATCACCGGTCTGGCCGGGCTCGCCGCCGGCGCCTTCTCCATGGCCGCCGGCGAGTACACCTCGGTCGCCTCGCAGCGCGAGCTGGTCCTCGCCGAGCTGGAGGTCGAGCGCCGTGAGCTGCGCAAACACCCCAAGGACGAGCAGCGGGAGCTGGCCGAGGTCTATGTGGCGCGCGGGGTGGAGCCCCGCCTGGCCGCCGAGGTGGCCCGGCAGCTGTCGCGGGACCCCGACCAGGCGCTGGAGATCCACGCCCGGGAGGAGCTCGGCGTGGACCCCTCGGACCTGCCCTCGCCCACGGTCGCGGCCGTGTCGTCGTTCGGGTCCTTCGCGCTGGGCGCCCTGCTGCCCGTGCTGCCGTATCTGCTGGGCGCCGCCGCCCTGTGGCCCGCCGTGCTGCTCGCGCTGGCCGGGCTCTTCGGCTGCGGCGCGCTGGTGGCCCGGGTGACGGCCCGGACCTGGTGGTTCAGCGGGCTGCGGCAGCTCGCGCTCGGCGGCGCCGCCGCCGCGGTCACCTTCGCCCTGGGCGCCGCGTTCGGCACGGCCGTAGGCTGAGAACCCGCGTCCCCCGGGCCGGCGCGTCACAGCCCGACGCGTTACCGAGCGGTTTCAGGCCCGTGTCGACGGGGCATGAGCCGGAAGCGCTTCGGGCAATGTCGCCCGGCCGCGCCGGGGCAGGGACGCCGATCCGTCCCGTAAGCCCCATTCTCCGGGTGATCCACCGCTCCTGCCGGTGCTCCATCTGTCCACATGCTGAAACACCGGTATCCACTCCTCGGGAACCGGGTCATCATGTAACCTGCACGAAAATTTTTACGCAGAGGGCCAACGTCGTCCCTCGGCGGCACTCGATTGCCACGATGACGACGACGGGAGAGCCGATGCGTTCTGCGCACGCGAAGTCCGCGCACTCCGTGACCGGCACCAGCGCCGCCTGGTCACCCATGGACGGGCGCCCCGCCCCGCAGGGGATGTACGACCCGCGCGATGAGCACGACGCCTGCGGTGTCGGATTCGTGGCCACCCTCACCGGAGAGGCGAGCCATCGCCTCGTCGAACAGGCCCTCACCGTGCTGCGCAACCTCGAGCACCGCGGCGCCACCGGCTCCGAGCCCGACTCCGGCGACGGCGCCGGCATCCTGCTCCAGGTCCCGGACGCCTTTCTGCGCGAGACGGCCGGCTTCGACCTGCCCGAGGCCGGCTCCTACGCCGTCGGCATCGCCTTCCTGCCTCCGGAGGAGACCGGCGAGGACGGGTCCGTCCAGGAGACCGGGGCCCACGCCGCGGCCGTGGCGCGGATCGAGGCCCTCGCCGCCGAGGAGGGCCTCACCGTCCTCGGCTGGCGCGACGTCCCCGTCGCCCCCGAGCTGCTCGGCAACGGCGCCCGCGCCACCATGCCCGCCTTCCGCCAGCTGTTCGTCGCGGACGGCCGCAGCAGCGGGCTCGCGCTGGACCGCAAGGCGTTCGTGCTGCGCAAGCGCGCCGAGCGCGAGGCCGGTGTCTACTTCCCGTCGCTCTCCGCGCGCACCATCGTCTACAAGGGCATGCTCACCACCGGTCAGCTGGAGCCCTTCTTCCCGGACCTGTCCGACCGCCGGTTCGCCACCGCGATCGCCCTGGTGCACTCCCGGTTCTCCACCAACACCTTCCCGAGCTGGCCGCTGGCCCACCCGTACCGCTTCGTCGCCCACAACGGTGAGATCAACACCGTCAAGGGCAACCGCAACTGGATGCGGGCCCGCGAATCCCAGCTGGCCAGCGCCCTGTTGAACGACGGCGGCCACGGCGACCTGGCGCGGATCTTCCCGGTCTGCACCCCGGACGCCTCCGACTCGGCCTCCTTCGACGAGGTGCTGGAGCTGCTCCACCTCGGCGGCCGCTCGCTGCCCCACGCGGTGCTGATGATGGTCCCCGAGGCGTGGGAGAACCACACCTCCATGGACCCGGCCCGGCGCGCCTTCTACCAGTACCACTCCACGATGATGGAGCCCTGGGACGGCCCCGCCTGCATCACCTTCACCGACGGCACGCAGGTCGGCGCCGTGCTCGACCGCAACGGGCTGCGCCCCGGCCGCTACTGGGTCACCGACGACGGCCTGGTCGTGCTCTCCTCCGAGGTCGGCGTGCTGGACATCGACCCCGCGCGGGTGGTGCGCAAGGGGCGCCTCCAGCCCGGCCGGATGTTCCTCGTCGACACCGCGCAGCACCGCATCGTCGAGGACGACGAGATCAAGGCCGCCCTGGCCGCGGAGCACCCGTACCAGGAGTGGCTGGAGGCGGGGATCATCGAGCTGGGCGACCTGCCCGAGCGCGAGCACATCGTGCACACCCACGCCTCCGTCACCCGCCGCCAGCAGACCTTCGGCTACACCGAGGAGGAGCTGCGCGTCCTGCTCGCGCCGATGGCCACGACGGCCGCCGAGCCGATCGGCTCCATGGGCACCGACTCGCCGATCGCCGCCCTCTCCGAGCGCCCCCGGCTGCTGTTCGACTACTTCACCCAGCTGTTCGCGCAGGTCACCAACCCGCCGCTGGACGCCATCCGCGAGGAGCTCGTCACCTCGCTGCACTCCTCGCTGGGCCCGCAGGGCAATCTGCTGGAGCCCACCGCGGCCTCCTGCCGCAGCGTCACCCTGCCCTTCCCGGTGATCGACAACGACGAGCTGGCCAAGCTCATCCACATCAACGCCGACGGCGACCTGCCCGGCTTCCAGGCGGTCACCCTCTCCGGCCTCTACCGGGTCGCCGGCGGCGGCGAGGCCCTGGCCGCCCGGATCGCCGAGATCTGCGCCGAGGCCGACGCGGCCATCGCCGACGGCGCGCGCCTGATCGTGCTCTCCGACCGGCACTCCGACTCCGAGCGCGCCCCCATCCCGTCGCTGCTGCTCACCTCCGCCGTCCACCACCATCTGATCCGCACCAAGCAGCGCACCCAGGTGGGCCTGCTGGTGGAGGCCGGCGACGTCCGCGAGGTGCACCATGTGGCGCTGCTGATCGGCTACGGTGCCGCGGCCGTCAACCCGTACCTGGCCATGGAGTCCGTGGAGGACCTGGTCCGGGCCGGCAGCTTCATCCAGGGCGTCGAGCCCGAGGAGGCCATCCGCAACCTCATCAGGGCGCTGGGCAAGGGCGTGCTGAAGGTGATGTCCAAGATGGGCATCTCCACCGTGGCCTCCTACCGGGGCGCCCAGGTCTTCGAGGCCATCGGCCTCGACGAGGACTTCGTCGACACCTACTTCCACGGCACCCCCAGCAAGATAGGCGGCGCCGGTCTTGAGGTCGTGGCCAGGGAGGTCGCCGAGCGGCACGCCAAGGCGTACCCCGCCACCGGCATCGCCCCGGCGCACCGCGCGCTGGACATCGGCGGCGAGTACCAGTGGCGGCGCGAGGGCGAGCCGCACCTGTTCGACCCGGAGACGGTGTTCCGGCTCCAGCACTCCACCCGCACCGGCCGCTACGACGTCTTCAAGCAGTACACGCGCCGCGTCGACGAGCAGTCCGAGCGGCTGATGACCCTGCGCGGCCTCTTCGGCTTCCGCTCCGACCGGCCCTCGATCCCGATCGAGGAGGTCGAGCCGGTCGGCGAGATCGTCAAGCGCTTCTCCACCGGCGCCATGTCGTACGGCTCCATCTCCCAGGAGGCGCACGAGACCCTCGCCATCGCCATGAACCGGCTCGGCGGCAAGTCGAACACCGGTGAGGGCGGCGAGGACCCGGAGCGGCTGTACGACCCCGAGCGCCGCTCCGCCATCAAGCAGGTGGCCTCCGGTCGCTTCGGCGTGACCAGCGAATACCTGGTCAACGCCGATGACATCCAGATCAAGATGGCGCAGGGCGCCAAGCCCGGCGAGGGCGGCCAGCTCCCCGGCCACAAGGTCTACCCGTGGGTCGCCAGGACGCGTCACTCGACGCCCGGCGTCGGGCTGATCTCCCCGCCGCCGCACCACGACATCTACTCCATCGAGGACCTCGCCCAGCTGATCCACGACCTGAAGAACGCCAACCCGGCCGCCCGCATCCATGTGAAGCTGGTGTCCGAGGTCGGCGTCGGCACGGTCGCGGCCGGGGTCTCCAAGGCGCACGCCGATGTGGTGCTGATCTCCGGGCACGACGGCGGTACGGGCGCCTCCCCGCTCACCTCACTGAAGCACGCGGGCGGCCCCTGGGAGCTCGGCCTGGCCGAGACCCAGCAGACGCTGCTGCTCAACGGCCTGCGCGACCGGATCGTCGTCCAGACCGACGGCCAGCTCAAGACCGGCCGGGACGTGGTGATCGCCGCGCTGCTCGGCGCCGAGGAGTTCGGCTTCGCCACCGCGCCGCTCGTCGTCTCCGGCTGCGTCATGATGCGCGTCTGCCACCTGGACACCTGTCCGGTCGGCATCGCCACCCAGAACCCGGTGCTGCGCGAGCGGTTCGCCGGCAAGGCCGAATTCGTCGTCAACTTCTTCGAGTTCATCGCCGAGGAGGTCCGCGAGCTCCTCGCCGAGCTGGGCTTCCGCACCCTGCGGGAGGCCGTCGGCCACGCGGAGCTGCTCGACACCCGGCGGGCCGTGGACCACTGGAAGGCCCAGGGCCTGGACCTGGCGCCGCTGCTGCACGTGCCCGAGCTGCCGGACGGCGCCGTGCGCCACCAGGTGGTGGCGCAGGACCACGGGCTGGCCAAGGCGCTGGACAACGAGCTGATCGAGCTCGCCGCCGACGCGCTGAACGCGAGCTGCGCCGAGGAGGCCCAGCCGGTCCGCGCCCAGGTGGCGATCCGCAACATCAACCGGACCGTGGGCACCATGCTCGGCCACGAGGTGACCAAGCGGTTCGGCGGCGCCGGCCTGCCGGACGACACCATCGACATCACCTTCACCGGCTCGGCCGGCCAGTCCTTCGGCGCGTTCCTGCCGCGCGGGATCACCCTGCGGCTGGAGGGCGACGCCAACGACTACGTCGGCAAGGGCCTGTCCGGCGGCCGGATCGTCGTCCGCCCCGACCGGGCGGCCGACCACCTCGCCGAGTACTCCACCATCGCCGGCAACACCATCGGCTACGGCGCCACCGGCGGCGAGATCCTGCTGCGCGGCCGGGTGGGGGAGCGGGCCTGCGTCCGCAACTCCGGCGCCACCGTCGTCACCGAGGGCGTGGGCGACCACGGCTGCGAGTACATGACCGGCGGCCGGGCGGTCGTCCTGGGCGGGACGGGGCGCAACTTCGCGGCCGGCATGTCCGGCGGCGTCGCCTACGTCATCGACCTCGATCCCGACAACGTCAACCCCGCGTCGGTGCCCGCGGTCGTCCCCGTCCGGGACGAGGAGGACAAGCGGTGGCTGCACGACGTCGTGCGCCGCCACCACGAGGAGACCGGCTCCACCGTCGCCGGCGCCCTCCTCGCCGACTGGGACGCGGCCGTGACCCGCTTCAGCAAGGTCGCGCCGATCACGTACATGGCCGTGCTCGCCGCCAAGGACGCCGCCGAGCGAGCCGGGCTCTCCGAGTCCGAGACCCACGAGAAGATGATGGAGGCGGCGATCCATGGCTGATCCGAAGGGCTTTCTGACCACCGGGCGCGAGGTCGCCAGGACCCGCCCCGTCGCGGAGCGGGTCAAGGACTGGAACGAGGTGTACGTCCCCGGCTCGCTGCTGCCGATCATCAGCAAGCAGGCCGGCCGCTGCATGGACTGCGGCATCCCGTTCTGCCACAACGGCTGTCCGCTGGGGAACCTCATCCCCGAGTGGAACGACTACGCCTACCGCGACGACTGGACCGCGGCGAGCGAGCGGCTGCACGCCACCAACAACTTCCCCGAGTTCACCGGGCGGCTCTGCCCCGCCCCCTGCGAGTCGGCGTGCGTGCTCGGCATCAACCAGGCGCCCGTCACCATCAAGAACGTCGAAGTGTCGATCATCGACCGGGCGTGGGACTCGGGCGGCGTCGTGCCGCAGCCGCCGGAGCGGCTGTCCGGCAAGACCGTCGCGGTCATCGGCTCCGGGCCGGCCGGCCTGGCCGCCGCCCAGCAGCTCACCCGGGCCGGCCACACCGTGGCCGTCTACGAGCGCGCCGACCGCGTCGGCGGCCTGCTGCGCTACGGCATCCCCGAGTTCAAGATGGAGAAGCGGCACATCAACCGCCGCATCGAGCAGATGCGCGCGGAGGGCACCAAGTTCCGTACGGGTGTCGAGGCCGGCCGGGACATCACCGGCGGCGATCTGCGCCGCCGCTACGACGCCGTGGTGATCGCCGCCGGTGCCACCACCGCGCGCGACCTGCCGGTGCCCGGGCGCGAGCTGCGCGGCATCCACCAGGCGATGGAGTACCTGCCGCTCGCCAACAAGGTGCAGGAGGGCGACTTCGTCACCGCGCCGATCACGGCCGAGGGCAAGCACGTCGTGGTCATCGGCGGCGGCGACACCGGCGCGGACTGCGTGGGCACCGCCCACCGGCAGGGCGCGGCCTCCGTCACCCAGCTGGAGATCATGCCGCGGCCGGGCGACGAGCGGCCGGAGCACCAGCCCTGGCCGACGTTCCCCATGACCTACAAGGTCACCTCGGCCCACGAGGAGGGCGGCGAGCGGGTGTACGCCGTCTCCACCACCCACTTCGAAGGCGACGAGGAGGGGAACGTCCGGTTCCTGCACCTGGTCGAGGTGGAGTTCACCGAGGGCCGCTTCCAGCCCAAGCCGGGCACGGAGCGGCGGATTCCGGCGGAGCTCGTCACCCTCGCCATGGGCTTCACCGGCACCGACCGGGAGAACGGCCTGGTCGAGCAGCTGGGCCTGGAGCTCGACGCCCGGGGCAACATCGCGCGGGACGCGGACTTCGCCACGAACGTCCCCGGCGTCTTCGTCGCCGGGGACGCCGGCCGCGGCCAGTCCCTGATCGTCTGGGCCATCGCCGAGGGCCGCTCGGCCGCCCGGGGCGTGGACCGCTACCTCACGGGCAGCAGCGCGCTGCCGGCGCCGATCCGGCCGACGGACCGCGCGCTGACGGTCTGACGACCACCACGGCGCCCGTCCCCCTCCCGACCGGGGGACGGGCGCCGTGGCGCGTTCCTCGCGGGGCGTCGCGGAGCCAGGGCCGGCGCCCGGGCGCCGGCGCGCCACGCCGCGGGCGTCAGTGCACCGCGTAGACCCGCGCCGCGAACTCCGCGATCTGCTCGTCGCTGAGGTTCTTGGCGAGATTGGCCTCCGTGATCATCCCGCAGAGGCGGTGGCCCTTCTTGACGTCGATCACCGGCAGCCGCTTGATCTGGTGCCGCTCCATCAGCTCCAGGGCCTCGGTCGCCGCCGAGTCCGCGTCTATCCAGTGGAGTTGGCCGCCCAGGCTGCCCGCGGTGACGCTCGCGCAGTCCTTGCCGCGCGCCACGCACTCCACCACGATGTCACGGTCGGTGACGAGCCCCTTCAGCCTGTTGTCGTTGCCGCAGATCGGAAGGGCGCCGACATCGAGGTCGCGCATCATCTTCGCCGCGTCCAGCAGGGTCTGGTCCTCGCCGACGCACTGCGCCCCGGCGGTCATGATGTCCCGTGCCGTCAGCTGCTTCGTCCTAGCCATGGTCGCCTCGCCTTCGCAGTGGCTTCCTCCTCCATCGATCACAACACGAATGGCCCCACATCGCCGCTCGGCGGGGGCGCCGGCGGGGGCACCGCCCCGGGCCGCCGGCCCCGGGCGCCACGGGGCCGGCCCGAGTGGCCGGGCGCGGGCCGCGGCGTACCCTGAAACGGGGTGGATGGTCCCGGATTCAAGCACTTTTGCCCCGGAGGTCGTCATGGACATCCTGGTTCTCATCGGTCGCATTCTTTTCGCGGCGCTCTTCCTGGCCTCCGCGGCCAACCACCTCGCCCAGCGCAAGGCCATGGCCGGTTACGCGGCGGCCAAGGGGGTGCCCGCGGCCGGGGCGGCCATGGCGGCCGGCACGCTGGTGCTGCTCCTCGGCGGGCTGAGCGTGCTGCTGGGGATCTGGGCCGATCTGGGCGCCCTGCTGCTGGCCGTCTTCCTGGTGCCGACGACCGTGCTGATGCACGCCTTCTGGAAGGAGGACGACCCGGGGGCGCGGCAGCAGGAAATGATCCACTTCCAGAAGGACCTCGCCCTCGCCGGCGCGTCGCTGATGCTGTTCGCCCTGATCTCGTACGCGGGTCATGAGCTGGGGCTGACGCTCACCGGTCCGCTCTTCGCCATCCGCTGACCCCCTGGGGCCGCGGCGCGGTGGCCGGCGCCGTGAGCCGCGCGCGGAGGCCGCTTCACGCGCCGGGGGCCGCTTCAGGTGTCGCAGTCCAGCAGGGAGTGGCACAGCGCGCAGCGCGCCTGGAGGCGGCCGCGGACGGGGACGCGCAGGCGCTGGTGGCAGGTGGGACAGGGGAAGGTGACCCGCGGCGGGTCGCCGCCCTCGAAGGCGTAGCCGTCCTCCGGGGCGCGGGCCGGCGGGGGCCGCAGGCCCCGGCCGCGGGCCGCGCGGCGGTCCCTGGCGTAACGGTGCCGGTCCGACCAGCCGGCGGCGGCCAGCGGCGGCCGGCGCTCGTCCAGCTGTGCCTGCCGGAGGCCGGCCCGGTACGCCGGGTACGCCTGCGGGCTGGTGAACCAGGGGGAGGGGTCCTCGCCGAAGACGGCCGCCCGCTTGGCCAGCACGTAACCGAACTCCTCGGGCGTGAGATAGCCGAGCTTCTGCGACGAGAGCGCGTCCTCGCGGAAGGCGTCCAGCAGCAGCCAGCCCGCCCCCAGGTAGGTGGTCGCGGTGTCGGTGAGGATCTCGTTGGCGGGGGTGCCGGGGAAGGAGAGATCGAGGCGGTGCAGATAGACGTGCGTCACCTCGTGCGCGAGGGCCGCGCCGATGTCCCGGCGGTGGCGCGCGAAGCGGGAGTTCAGCTCGACGAAGTACTCCGGCCCGGCGGCCAGTTCCACGCGCGCGGCGTGCTCCATCTCCCGGAAGCTCACGACCATCCGGGCGTCCGGCAGCCGCAGATGCCGGACCAGGGCGCGGGCCACCCGCTGGGCGCCCAGGTGGAGGTCCTCGTCGTCGGAGAACGCGGCGTCCACCGGCGGCACGCTGACCGCGAAGGCGCGCACGGTGTCGTACGACAGCCGGCGGTAGAGCGCGGTGATGGCCTGCCGCACCGTGTCCAGATGCGGGAATCCGCGCACCACCGGGGTGTCCGTCGCCACGTCTCCCACTGTACGGGTGGGGGCCGGCCCGCGGGGGCCGGGCGCCTGCCGGGGCGCAAGGGGCGCGCGAGGCGACGGCGGGGTGGCGCAAAGCCGCTCCGATCCGAACGGCCTTCCGAAAATGAGGCGTTGACAGGCTTGTCACCGAAGTGACCGGCTCCACATAATCCAAAGGCGCCTCAGCGATCCGTGCCCGGCGAATCCGGACGCCGCGTCGCGAGCCGTCGATCCCCCCGCACCCCTGTCGGTGGCCGCGCTCCGTCTCTCGGTTTGGCATGAGCATGGCATATGGCGCCCAACCCCCCACGAAAGGAACGTCCCTTGCCGAACCTCCTCAAGCACCTGCGAAGAGCGGCCGCGGTCGGCACCGTGGCCCTCGCCGCCCTCAGCCTCCAGCCCCTCACCGCGCAGGCCGACGCGCCCGGCCCCGACCCGGCCCCGACCGTCGTCGGCGGCGTGCCCGCCGCCCAGGGCGAATTCCCGTTCATGGTCCGGCTCTCCATGGGCTGCGGCGGCTCGCTCTACTCCCCGACGCTGATCCTCACCGCCGCCCACTGCGTCAACGGCTCCGGTCCCAACACGGGCATCACCGCCACCGCCGGCGTGGTCGACGTGCAGAGCCCCAGCGCGATCAAGGTGCGCTCCACCCGGGTGCTGCGCGCCCCCGGCTACAACGGCACCGGCAAGGACTGGGCGCTCATCAAGCTCAGCCGCCCGATCGACCTCCCGACGCTGAAGATCGCCGACACGGCCGCGTACGACAACGGGGTCTTCACCGTCGCCGGCTGGGGGGCGACCCGCGAGGGCGGCGGCCAGCAGCGCTACCTGCTCAAGGCGGATGTCCCCTTCGTCCCGGACTCCACCTGCAAGTCCGCCTACCCCGGCCTGGTGGCCGCCGAGGAGATCTGCGCCGGATACCAGCGGGGCGGCGTCGACACCTGTCAGGGCGACTCCGGCGGCCCGATGTTCCGCAGGGACGCCGCGGGCGCGTGGATACAGGTCGGGATCGTCAGCTGGGGCAACGGCTGCGCCCGGCCCAACTACCCCGGTGTGTACGCCCAGGTGAGCCACTTCGCGGCCGACATCCGGTCCGCCGCGGCCAGCCTCGGCGGTTGAACGCTCAACGGAGCAGCGGTGCTTGCGGCGCCCACGGGTGCGCGGCAGGGGCGTGATCAGGCACCGCATTCGTCCTGACCGAGGTCACCAACGGTCCGGCGTCCGCGTATCCTCGTCGGACGCCGGATCGTACTCAGGACTGACGGCGGCCGTCCACGGATCAGCCAGCGGGCTGACGCCCGGCCGCCCGGGCCTTCGTACGGTGGAATCCGTCGTCGGACAGCGTGAAATCCGACCGCCGTGACGCAACCGGCGCGTCGGAACGCTCGTCCTCCAGCCCGAGACCGTAAGCCCGCGACCGGAAGGCCCACGCGTGTCCGCCAAGTCCCGCCTCATCGCGCTCACCACCATCGCTGCCGCAGCCGTGGCGATCTCCGCGACCACCGCCGTCGCCGCCGGTGGTGCGCCTGAGCAGCATGGCACCCGGCAGGTCCAGTCCCAGCCCCAGCGGACGTCGACGCCGGTGCCGACGTCGACGTCGGCGCAGCGGACCGAGCCCCTGCAGCGGACGGAGCCGGTTCAGCGGACCGAGCCGGTTCAGCGGACCGAGCCGCAGAAGGGGCAGGGTGTGGTGAGGAAGCCGGTCCAGCGCACGGAGCGGCAGCACGGGGCGGCGGCGACGCTCGCCGAGGCGCGGGACGCGCTGCGGCACCGGGGGGCGACGAACAACCTCGAGGAGCCGGCTATCGCCGGCGGCGCGGCGGTGCTCGTCGCGGGTGGCGGTGCGCTGATCATTCGTCGGCGGTCCCCCCGCGTCTGACCTCCGGTCCGGTTCGCGCGACGTCCACGTTGTGGGTGTCCGTGAGGTGACCGACGCCGTTTTTCCGGCCGAAGGCCGGGATCTTTTCCCGCCCCTCCGGGGCGAACCACCACCCCAGCCCCGGCCTTCGGCCGGGGCAAAGGTCCCGCCCCTTCGGGGCGAAGCCCCATTTCCCCG
>NZ_JBPQTV010000037.1:0-30682 GCF_051386515.1 Streptomyces sp. URMC 123
GTGGTGGGGGGCGTGGTGAAGGGGGTGGGAGTGGCCTCGGTGGCCTCGGTGGCCTCGGCCGAAGGGACGGCGGAGGCGACCGCGGCGTCCCCGGTGCCCCTGGTGTCTCCGGTGTCCCCGGCGGCAGCAGCAGCGGCGGGAGCGGCCACGCCCGGCGGCTCCTCGATGATGACGTGCGCGTTCGTGCCGCTGACGCCGAAGGCGGAGATCGCCGCCCGGCGCGGCCGGTCCTCGTGCCGCGGCCACGGCCGGGCGTCGGTGAGCAGTTCCACCGCGCCCGCGTCCCACTCCACCTTGGACGAGGGGGCGTCGACGTGGAGCGTGCGCGGCAGCGTCCCGTGCCGCATCGCCTCCACCATCTTGATGACGCCGGCGGCCCCGGCGGCGGCCTGGGTGTGCCCGATGTTGGACTTGAGCGACCCGAGCCAGAGCGGGTCGGCGCCCGCCCGCTCCCTGCCGTACGTGGCCATGAGCGCACCGGCCTCGATCGGGTCGCCCAGGGGCGTGCCCGTGCCGTGGGCCTCCACGGCGTCCACCTCGGCCGGGGTGAGGCCGGCGTCCGCGAGCGCGTCGCGGATGACCTTACGCTGCGCCGGACCGCTGGGCGCGGTCAGGCCGTTGCTGGCGCCGTCCTGGTTGACCGCGCTGCCCCGCACCACCGCGAGCACCCGGTGGCCGTTGCGGAGCGCGTCCGACAGCCGCTCGACCAGCAGCACACCGGCGCCCTCGGCCCAGGCCGTGCCGTCGGCGCCCTCCGCGAACGCCTTGCACCGCCCGTCCGACGCGAGGCCGCGCTGCCGCGAGAACTCCACGAACACCGTGGGGTTGGCCAGCACGGTGACGCCGCCGGCCAGGGCCATGTCGCACTCGCCGCGCCGCAGCGACTGCACGGCCAGGTGGAGTGCCACCAGCGACGACGAGCAGGCCGTGTCCACGGTGACGGCGGGGCCCTCCAGGCCCAGGGTGTAGGCGACCCGGCCGGACGCGACGCTGCCGGCGGTGCCGAGGCCGAGCTGCCCGCTGGGGTCGGCGGCGGTGCCGACCTGGTGGCTGCCGTAGTCGTGGTACATCACGCCGGTGAAGACCCCGGTGCGGGTGCCGCGCAGCGCGTCGGGCACGATGCCGGCCCGCTCCAGCGCCTCCCAGGAGGTCTCCAGCAGCAGCCGCTGCTGCGGGTCCATCGCCGCCGCCTCGCGCGGCGAGATGCCGAAGAACTCCGCGTCGAACTCGGCGGCCTCGTGCAGGAACCCGCCCTGGCGCACATAGCTCCTGCCGGGGACGCCCGGCTCCGGGTCGTACAGCGCCTCGGCGTCCCAGCCGCGGTCCGCGGGGAACGGGGAGATCGCGTCCGTACCGGCGGCCACCAGGTCCCAGAGGTCCTCGGGCGAGGCCACGCCGCCCGGGTAGCGGCAGGCCATGCCCACCACGGCGATCGGTTCCCGGCTCGCCGACTCGACCTCGCGCAGCCGCTCGCGCGTGCTGTGCAGGTCGGCCATCGCGCGCCGAAGGTACTCCCGCAACTTCTCCTCGTTCGTTGCAGACACGGTTCTCCTCTGCGTCATGTCATGGGTGGGGGTGGGGAGCGGTTCGGTGGCCGGCGCGCGACGCGGTCTGGCTCACCCGAGGCTCAGTGGAAGTCGCTGTCGAGCAGGTCGAACAATTCGTCGTCGGAGGCCGAGCGGAGGCGGTCGATCACCACGGCGCGGGGGCCGTGCGGGCTGCCGTCGGCGGGGTCGTACGGGGCGTGGCCGGGGCCGTACGGGGCCTGGCCGGGGCCGTGGGGACCCTCACTGGCGCCCTGGGAGCGGTCGCCGTGGGGCCGGTCGCCGTGGCCGTACGGGCCGTCGCCGGGGCCGGAGCGCTCGATCGGGCCGCCGCCGGGGCCTGTGCCGGTGTCAGCGCCGGAGCCGGTGCCGGTGCCGAGGGCGGCCAGCAGGCCGTGCAGCCGCCGCGCCGCGTCGGCGCGGGCCGCGCCGTCCGCCGTCGCGGCGAGGCTGCGCTCCAGCCGGTCGAGCGCGGCGGACAAACCCTCGGGGCCGGCCGGTTCGCCCGCCTCCGGGCCGCCCCGCGCCGCCCGGCCGGCCGCCTCCACGGCCGGCTCCAGCTCGGCGAGCAGCAGCTCGGCGAGCGCCAGCGGGGTGGGGTGGTCGAACACGAGGGTCGCGGGCAGCCGCAGCCCGGTCCGCGCGTTCAGCCGGTTGCGCAGGTCGACGGCGGTGAGGGAGTCGAACCCGGCGTCCTTGAAGGAGCGGCCGGCACCCACCGCGGCGCGGTCCCCGTGCCCGAGCACCGCCGCGACCTCGGTGCGCACCAGATCGAGCAGGAGGGCGTTCCGCTCGGGCGCGGAGCGGCCCACGAGCCGGGCCGCCAGCCCGGCCGCGGCGTCGACCGGGTCCGGCGACGCGGGCCGGTCACCGTCCGCGCCCTCGCCCGCGGTCGAGCCCCCGTCCCCGGTCACCGGGCCGCCGGAGTCGGCCGCCGCCGGGGCGCCGGCGAGATCGCGCAGCACCTCCGGCGGGGCGGTGGCGCGGGCCGCCTCGCGCAGGGCGGGCAGGTCCAGCCGCACGGGCAGCAGCGCGGGTTCGGGCCGGGCCATGGCCCGGTCGAGCAGGTCCAGCGCGGTCCGCGGGTCGAGCGGGGCGATGCCGGAGCGCCGGACGCGCGCGGCGTCGGCCCCCGCCAGCCCGGTGGCCATGCCCCCGCCGGCCCACCAGCCCCAGCCGAGGGACAGCGCGGGGTGGCCGGCGGCGCGGCGCCGGGCGGCGAGCGCGTCCAGGAACGCGTTGGCCGCGGCGTACCCGGCCTGGCCGGCGCTGCCGAGGGCGGCCGAGACCGAGGAGTACAGCACCAGCGGCACCGGCCCCAGGTCGCGGGTCAGTTCGTCCAGGTGGACGGCGGCGTCCGCCTTGGGCCGCAGCACGGCGTCGATCCGCTCGGCCGTCTGGCCGGCGAGCACGCCGTCGTCGAGCACCCCGGCCGTGTGCACCACGCAGGTCAGCGGGTGTGCGGCGGGGAGCTCGCCGAGCAGGCGGCGCAGCGCGTCGCGGTCGGCGACATCGCAGGCCCGGACGGCGACCTCGGCGCCCAAGGCGGTGAGGTCGGCGACCAGTTCGGCGGCGCCGGGCGCGTCCGCGCCGCGCCTGCTGACCAGGAGGAGGTGGCGCGCCTTGTGCCGCTCGACGAGGTGTCGGGCGGTCTCGGCGGCCAGGGCGCCGGTGCCGCCGGTGATCAGTACGGTGCCGTTGGGGTCCAGCGCGTCGACCGGCTGCCCGGCGCCGGTGCCGGTTCCTGCGCCGGTGCCGACGTCGGCGTCGGCGTCGGCGTGGGAATCGGTCACGCGGACGAGCCGGGGGACGGCGGGGCGCCCGTCACGCACGGCGACCTGCGGGGCGTCCGCGGCGAGCAGGCCGGGCAGGGCCCGCAGCGACGCCGCGGCACCGTCGATGTCGACCAGCGTGAAGCGGCCGGGCTGTTCGGTCTGGGCGACCCGGAGGAGCCCCCAGGCGGCGGCGCCCGCCGGGTCCTCCGCGCCCCCCTCGGGACCGGCCGCGCCCCGGGTGAGGACCACGAGCCGCGGCCCCCCGCCCGTACGGGTGCCGGTACCCGTACGCGTACGGGTCCCCGCGCCCGTACGGGTGTCGGTGTCGGCGAGGCGGGCCTGTACGGCTTCGAGGGCGCGGCGCACCGTCGCCCGCACCGCGCCGAGGAGGTCGTCGGCGGGCGCAGTACGCCCCTCCTCGGAGGCGGAGGCAGGGGCAGGGGCGGTGGCGGTGGCGGTGGCGGTGGCGGTCAGATCGAGGAGGAGCACCTCGGCGTCCGTACCGGCCTCCGGCGGCAGCGGCTCGCCGAGGGGCAGCACCTGGGCACGGGCGTCGACGCCGGCGCCGCGCAGGGCGGCAGCGGTGGCCTCGGCCCGCGGCCCGACGACGGCCCAGCGCGCGGCCGCCGTAACGGGCGACGGACCCTGCGCGAGCGGCAGCCAGTCCACCCGGTACAGGGGCGCGGCGGGGGCGGCGGGCAGCCGGTCCGCGGCGATCCGGCGCAGGGCCAGCGAGCGGGCGGCGAACACCGGGGCGCCGTCGCGGTCGACCGCACCGATGGACACCGCGCCGCCGTCGGCGGCGGCCACCCGTACCCGGAGCGCGTCTCCGCCGGCGCCGTGACGCCGGACGTCGGTCCAGGAGAACGGCAGCAGGCCGTGCCCGCCGTCGCCCAACGGGTCGAGCAGCGCGATCGGGTGGAGGGCCGCGTCGAGAAGGGCGGGGTGCACGCCGTAGCGGGCGGCGTCGGTGGCGTACGCGTCGGGCAGCCGCACCTCGGCGAAGACCTCGTCGCCACGGCGCCATGCCGCGCGGAGACCGCGGAAGGCGCCCTCGTACGTCACCCCGGCCGCGGCGAACAGCGCGTACTGGTCGCCGAGGTCGAGCGGCTCGGCGCCGGCGGGCGGCCAGACGCCGGTGAGGCCGGCGAACGCGTCGTCGGCGGCGGAAGCGGAAGCGGCGGCAGAGGTGCTCGGTTCGGCGCGGTCGCCCGGTTCGGCGGCCGGGGCGAGCAGGCCGGAGGCGTGCCGGGTCCAGCCGTCGCCGCGCTCCTCCGCCACCCGGCGCGGGGCGAGTTCGGCGGGGTCGGCGGGCTCGGGCCGGGAGTGGATGCTCACCTCGCGGGCACCCCCGGCACCGGGGGCGGGAGCGGCCACGACGACCCGGATCTGGATCGGGGTGTCACCGGCCCAGGTGAGCGCGGTCTCGAAGGTGAGCTCGGCGACCCGGGGCAGCCCGATCCGGCTTCCGACCTGGAGCGCCATTTCCAGCAGGGCGGCCCCGGGGACCACACCGCGGTCCCACACCAGGTGATCGGCGAGCCAGGGCAGGTCCCGCGCGGAGATCCTGCCGGTCCAGACCTCGGTGCCGGCGCCGGGCAGTTCCACGGCGGCGGCCAACAGCGGGTGGGCCACGGCCCGCTGGCCAGCCTCCGACACCCCGCCGGCCATGGGCCGGGCCGGGGCCGCCAGCCAGTAGCGGTCCCGCTGGAACGGATACGTGGGCAGGTCGACCCGCCGCGCGGCGGGCGCGGACGGGACCGGCGCGACCGGAAGCCCCCGAGTATGCAGGGTGGCGAGGGCGGTGGTCAGGGTTTCGGGCTCGGGCTGGTCGCGCCGGAGGGTGGGTACGAGGGCGAGGTCGCCGTCGTCGTCTCTGTCCAGGCAGTGGCCGGCCATGGCGGTCAGTACGGAGTGGGGGCCGATCTCCAGGAACGTGTCCACGCCGGTGGCACGAGCGGCACGCACACCGTCCGCGAACCGCACCGCTTCACGGGCGTGACGCACCCAATACTCCGGGTCGCACAGCTCGTCCGGGCCGGCCACCGAGCCCGTCACATTCGAGATCACGGGGAGCTTCGGCGCATGAAACTCCACCGTGGCGGCGATCTGCCGGAAGTCCTCCAGCATCGGCTCCATCAATGCCGAGTGGAACGCATGCGAGACGGTGAGCCGCTTGCACTCAACACCCCGGCCGTCGAGCTCGGCCGATAAAGCGTTCAGAGCCTTGATCTCGCCGGAGAGGACCAGCGAGGCCGGGCCATTGACCGCCGCCACCGACACCCGACCGTCGAACCCAGCGACAAAGCTGTGCAGTTCGGCCTCGGGAGCGCGCACCGACAGCATCCCGCCCCCGGCAGGCAGCGCCCCCATCAACCGGCCCCGGGCCACGATCAATCGCGCCGCATCCGCCAGCGAGAACACCCCCGCCACACACGCAGCAGCGATCTCGCCCACCGAGTGCCCCAGCACCACCGAAGGCCGCACCCCCCGAGCCTCCACAGCCCGGAACAACGCCACCTCCAGCGCAAACAACGCCGGCTGAGTGAACTCCGTCCGATCCAACAAAGCAGCCCCATCGCTGCCCACCCCGGCAAACATCACCGACCGCAGCGACCGACCACCCACCTCCCCCACAACATCGCAAACCTCATCCAAGGCCGCGGCAAACGCAGAGTCGACCTCGTAGAGTTCGCGGCCCATACCCGCGCGCTGCGCGCCCTGACCCGTGAACAGAGCGGCGATGCGACGGCCTCGTACAGCCGATCCCCGCACCACGCCCGACACCGTGTCCCCAGAAGCGACCGCATCGAGGCCCGCCATCAGCTCCGCGCGATCACGGCCGATCACCACCGCGCGTTCGGCGAACGACGCCCGGGTCACCGCCAGCGAATGTGCGACATCCACCGGGTCGGCATCCACCCGCTCCACGTGCTCACGCAGCCGCACCGCCTGCGCCCGCAGCGCCGCCTCCGAACGACCCGAAACCGCCCAGGCCACCAAGGAGGCGGCCTGGGAGCGGCCGTCGGCGAGGGAGGCGCCTCGGAGCACATCGAGGGTGGAGGGGGCGCCCGGTGCGGCAGCGGCGGTGGCCGATGCCTCGGTGGGCGGTTCCTCCACGATGACGTGGGCGTTGGTGCCGCTGACGCCGAAGGCGGACACCGCCGCCCGGCGCGGGCGATCCTCCCGCTCCGGCCACGGCCGCCCCTCCGTCAGCAGCTCCACCGCACCGGAGGACCAGTCCACCTTGGACGACGGGGAGTCGACATGAAGGGTCCGCGGCAGCGTTCCGTGCCGCATCGCCTCCACCATCTTGATCACACCACCCACACCGGCAGCCGCCTGCGTATGACCGATGTTCGACTTCAGCGACCCCAGCCACAGCGGCTCGCCGGCGACCCGCTCACGGCCGTACGTGGCCAGCAGCGCACCCGCCTCGATCGGGTCACCCAAAGCCGTACCCGTGCCATGCGCCTCCACCGCATCCACCTCGGACGCGACCAGACCCGCATCCGCCAACGCCTCACCAATGACCCTCTGCTGCGCCGGACCACTCGGAGCGGTCAGGCCGTTGCTCGCACCGTCCTGGTTGACCGCGCTGCCCCGCACCACCGCCAACACCCGATGACCATTGCGCCGGGCGTCCGACAGCCTCTCGACCAGCAGCACCCCCACACCCTCGGCCCACGCCGTGCCGTCCGCCCCCTCCGCGAACGCCTTGCACCGCCCATCGGAGGCGAGCCCGCGCTGCCGGGAGAACTCCACGAAGATCGTGGGGGTGGCCAGCACGGTGGCCCCGCCCGCCAGGGCCATGTCGCACTCGCCCCGCCGCAGCGACTGCACAGCCAGGTGCAGCGCCACCAGCGACGACGAACACGCCGTGTCCACGGTGACGGCCGGGCCCTGCAGCCCGAGGGTGTAGGCGACCCGACCCGACGCGATGCTGCCCGCGCTGCCGTTCACGAGGTAGCCCTCGTACTCCGCGGGAGCGGCCTCGAACCGCGACCCGTAGTCGTCGTACATCACGCCGGTGAAGACGCCGGTGCGGGTGCCGCGCAGCGTGTCCGGCACGATGCCGGCCCGCTCCAGCGCCTCCCACGAGGTCTCCAGCAGCAACCGCTGCTGCGGGTCCATCGCAGCCGCCTCGCGCGGGCTCAGTCCGAAGAACTCCGGGTCGAAGCCTGCCGCCTCGTGGAGGAAGCCGCCCTGGCGCACATAGCTGCGCCCCACCGCGTCGGGGTCGGGGTCGTAGAGCCCGTCGAGGTCCCAGCCGCGGTCGGCGGGGAACGGGGAGATCGCGTCCGTGCCCCGGGCGACGAGGTCCCAGAGGTCCTCGGGCGAGGCCACCCCGCCGGGGTAGCGGCAGGCCATGCCCACGATCGCGATCGGCTCGCGGCTCGCCGACTCCAGCTCGGCCAGGCGGGACTTGGTTCTGTGCAGTTCGGCGGTGGCACGCTTCAGATAGGTGCGGATCTTGTCGTTCTCGGCGGTCATTGCTGCCACCAACTCCTCGGCATGCGGTCGGTCCACGGTGCGGTCACAGCTGCTCGTCCAGGAAGGCGAAGATCTCGTCGTCGGTCGCCTCGTCGAGCCGGTCCGCCACGGTCGTCGCCGTGGCGCCGCCGCCCGCCCCAGCGGCGGCACCGGTGGCGGCACCGGCGGCGGCTCCGCCCTCGGCGGTGGCAGTGGCGGTGCGGTCCTCGCGGCCGCCCCGGGGCCCGGCGGCGCCGCGCCCGGGGGTGTCGAGCTCGGTCAGCAGCCCCAGGAGCCGCTGCCGCACCTCGGCCCGCCGGGTCTCGTCCGAGCCCAGCAGGGCGACCGCCCGCGCGAGTTCGTCGATCCCGGCCAACGCGGGGTCCGCGGCCAACGCTCCCGGTGCTCCCGGCGCTCCGGTGCCACGCGGCAGCTCCCCGTCGAGCCACTCGGCCACGTCCTTCGGCGTGGGCCGGTCGAAGGCGAGCGTGGTCGGCAGCCGCAGATCGACCAGGCGGCCGAGCCGGTTGCGCAGTTCCACGGCGGCCAGGGAGTCGAAGCCGATCTCCCGGAAGGGGCGTTCCGGGTCGACCTCGGCGGCCGACGCGTGCCCGAGGACCTCGGCGACCTGCTCGGTGACCAGGTCCAGCAGGGCCTCGGACCGCTCCTCGGCGGGGAGCGCCACGATGCGCGCGATCCGTCCGGCGGAGGCCCGGGCACCTTCGGCGCCGCGCCGACCGGCCGCACCGGAGGCGCTGCCCCGGCCGGTCCCGGTGCGCGTACCCGTACCCGTACCCGTGCCGGCGGCCGTACGGCGCAGGGCCGCGGGCAGCAGCCCGCGCAGCAGCGGCGGCACCGCGGCCGCGCCGTTCTCCTTGGCCGTGCGCCGCAGGGCGGCGCCGTCGAGCAGGAGCGGGACGAGGACGGCGGGCCCGTCCCGGTGCCCCGTCAGGGCCCGGTCGAGCAGGTCGAGCCCCTGCTCGGGCGGCATCGCGGCGATGCCCTCGCGGCGCAGCCTGCGGAGCGCCACCTCGTCCAGGCCGCCGGCCATGCCCGCCCGCTCGTCCCACAGGCCCCAGGCCAGGGACACGGCGGGCAGCCCGGCCGCGCGGCGGACCCGCGCGAACGCGTCGAGGACCGCGTTGGCCGCCGCGTACGAGCCCTGCCCCGGGCGGCCGAGGAGCCCGGCCGCCGCCGAGAACAGGACGAACGCGCGGAGCGGCCGGTCGAGCGCGGCCGCGTGGTCGAGCGTGGCCTCGTGCAGATTCCGTACGGCGTCGGCCTTGGCCCGCAGGACGGTGTCGAGCCGCTCCGGGGTCAGGCCGGCGAGGGCGCCGTCGTCCAGCACGCCGGCGGTGTGCACCACGCCGGTCAGCGGGTGCTCGGGCGGGACGGCGGCGACGGCCCGGCGGACGTCGGCGGGGTCGGCGAGGTCGCAGGCCACGAAGGTGGTGGCGACCCCGAGTTCGGCGAGCTCCCGCTCCAGGGCGGCGGCTTCGGGGGCGCCGGGGCCCCGCCTGCTGACCAGGAGCATGTGGCGCACGCCGTACCGGCGCGCGAGGTGCGGGGCCACCCGCCGGCCCAGGGCGCCGGTGCAGCCGGTGATCAGTACGGTGCCGTCGGGGTCGAACGGCGCGTCGGAGGCGGCGTCCCCCTGGGTGTCGCGGCTCGAACCGCCGTCGGCCGGTACGAGGGTCGGCGCGAGGACCACGCCGGCGCGCAGGGCCAGTTGCGGCTCGCCCGAGGCCAGGGCCCGGGGCAGGGCCGCCCGGGACTCCGGGGAGTCGTCCAGGTCGACGAGGATGAAGCGGTCGGGGTACTCCGACTGCGCGGAGCGGAGCAGCCCCCACAGGGCGGCGCCCGCCAGGTCCGGCACATCGCCGGGTCCGGCCTCGACCGCGCCCCGGGTGAGGACGGCGAGCCGGGCGCCCGCGAGGCGCTCGTCCTCGGTCCACTCCCGCACCAGGGCAAGGCCGCGGCCGAGGGCGGCGCGCACGGGATCGGTTCCGCCCGCGTAGGCGTACGCACCCGTGCCCGCGTCCGTGTCCGTATCCGTGTCCGCACCGGTGTGGGGCGCGGCCGGCTCGGCGAGATGGGTGCCGGTGGGTGGCACCACGACCAGCTCGGGGAGGGGCGCCCCGGCGGTCAGGGCGGCGCGCAGGGCGGTGAGATCGGCGTGCGCGGCGTCCTCCGCGCCGGGCAGGGCGCGGAGAGCGACGCTCTCCTCCCGCGCGGCCTTCTCGGCGGGCTTCCCGTCGACCGCGTCAACGGCCGTGGCCGTCGTCGGCTCCGTGGCCGTCCCGCCCGCGTCCGGCCCGAGGACCGTCCAGACCGGGGCACCCTGAGCGGCGTGAGCGCCGTCGGACAGCTGCGGCACCGGCTGCCAGTCGACGCGGTACAGCGGTTCCGGCGCGCTGTCCGCCCCCAGGGCCACCGGGCGCAGCAGCAGCGCGTCCAGGGTGAGCACGGGCGCGCCCTCGGGGTCCGCGGCCCGCACCGAGAAGCCGGCGCCGTCGCCCGCCGGGGCCAGCCTGACCCGGAGGGTCCCGGCCCCGGTGGTGTGGAGCGCGATGCCCTGCCAGGAGAACGGCACCAGAGTGGTGCCGCCGTCGGGGCCCGCGCCCGAGCCCGAGTCGGAGCCGGGGCCCGTGTCGGGGCCGGTGCCGGTGCTCGTGTCCGGCAGCAGCCCGCCGGCGCGCCACGGGTGGAGGGCGGCGTCGAAGAGGGCCGGATGGATGCCGAACCCGTCGCCGTTCCCGGCCGCCTCGGGCAGCCGCACCTCGGCGAAGAGCTCGTCGCCGCGGCGCCACACGCCGGACAGTCCGGTGAAGGCCGGGCCGTAGCCGTAGCCGTCCGCGGCGAAGCCCGCGTACAGCTCGTCGACGTCGACCGGCTCGGCCGCGGGCGGCGGCCAGGCCCCGGCGGCCCACGTCGTCTCCGGCGCGGCCGGCGCGTCGGGCGCGAGCACGCCCTCCGCGTGCCGGGTCCACTCCGGCTCCTCGCCGTCGCCGTCCCGCCCCGGTGCCTCGGGGCACGCGGAGAGTACGACGGTCCGCCGGCCCCGCTCGTCGGCCGCCTCGACCAGGACCTGGAGCCGCAGGCCGCCCCGCCGGGGCACGATCAGGGGCGCCTGGAGGGTGAGTTCCTCGACGCCGCCCGCCCCGACCTCGTCGGCGGCCCGCAGCAGCAGGTCGGCGATCGCCGTCCCGGGGAGCAGCACCGTGCCGGAGACGGCGTGGTCGGCCAGCCAGGGGTGGGTGGAGAGCGCCACCCTGCCGGTGAGCAGCAGGGCGTCGGAGCCGGCGATCGGCGTGGCGCCACCGAGGAACGGGTGGTCCCGCCAGCCGAGGCCGAAGCGGGCCGCGGCCGCGGCGCCGGTGGTGCCGGACACCGAGCCGGACGCCCAGTAGTCACGGCGCTGGAAGGCGTAGGTGGGCAGGTCGATCCGCCGGCCGGCGGTGCCGGAGTACGGGGCGGACGCGTCGAGTTCGGCCACATGGGTGTGCAGGGTGGCGAGGGCGGTGGTCAGGGTTTCGGACTCCGGGCGGTTGCGGTGCAGGGCGGGTACGAGGGTGAGGTCGCCGTCGTCGTCTCCGTCCAGGCAGTGGCCGGCCATGGCGGTCAGTACGGCGTGGGGGCCGATCTCCAGGAACGTGTCCACGCCGGTGGCACGCGCGGCACGCACACCGTCCGCGAACCGCACCGCCTCACGAGCGTGACGCACCCAATAGTCCGGGTCGCACAGCTCGTCCGGACCGGCCACCGCACCCGTCACATTCGAGATCACGGGGAGCTTCGGCGCATGAAACTCCACCGTGGCGGCGATCTGCCGGAACTCCTCCAGCATCGGCTCCATCAACGCCGAGTGGAACGCATGCGAAACGGTCAGCCGCTTGCACTCAATGCCCCGGCCGTCGAGCTCAGCCGCCAGCTCCTCCAGAGCTTCGACCTCACCGGAGAGCACCACCGAGGCAGGTCCATTGACCGCCGCCACCGACACCCGACCACCCAAACCAGCCACAACGTCGAGCAATTCGGCCTCGGGAGCACGCACCGACAGCATCCCGCCACCAGCAGGCAGCGCACCCATCAACCGGCCCCGCGCCACGATCAACCGCGCCGCATCCGCCAGCGAGAACACCCCCGCCACACACGCAGCAGCGATCTCACCCACCGAATGCCCCAGCACCACCGAAGGCCGCACCCCCCGAGCCTCCACAGCCCGGAACAACGCCACCTCCAGCGCAAAAAGCGCCGGCTGAGTGAACTCCGTCCGATCCAACAAAGCAGCCCCATCGCTGCCCACCCCGGCAAACATCACCGACCGCAGCGACCGACCACCCACCTCCCCCACGGCCTCGAAAACCTCGTCCAAGGCGGAAGCGAACGCAGAGTCGCCTTCGTAGAGTTCGCGGCCCATGCCCGCGCGCTGCGCGCCCTGGCCCGTGAACAGAGCGGCGATGCGACGGCCTCGTACAGCCGATCCCCGCACCACCCCCGGCACGGTGTCCCCGGAAGCGACCGCGTCGAGGCCCGCCATCAGCTCCGCACGGTCACGGCCGATCACCACCGCGCGTTCCGCGAACGACGCCCGGGTCACCGCCAGCGAGTGCGCGACATCCACCGGATCGGCGTCCACCCGCTCCACGTGCTCACGCAGCCGCACCGCCTGCGCCCGCAGCGCCGCCTCCGAACGACCCGAAACCGCCCAGGTGAGGAGCGACGGACCAGTGCCCTCGCCCGTCGGGCCGCCGTCGGCCTCTTCGGAAACCGGCGGGGCCTGTTCGATGACGACGTGGGCGTTGGTGCCGCTGACGCCGAAGGCGGACACCGCCGCCCGGCGCGGGCGATCCTCCCGCTCCGGCCAGAGCCGCGCCTCCCTCAGCAGCTCCACCGCACCGGAGGACCAGTCCACCTTGGACGAGGGGGAGTCGACATGGAGCGTGCGCGGCAGCATCCCGTGCCGCATCGCCTCCACCATCTTGATCACACCACCCACACCGGCAGCCGCCTGCGTATGACCGATGTTCGACTTCAACGACCCCAGCCACAGCGGCTGCCCGGCGACCCGCTCACGGCCGTACGTGGCCAGCAGCGCACCCGCCTCGATCGGGTCCCCCAACGCCGTACCCGTGCCATGGGCCTCCACCGCGTCCACCTCGGACGCGACCAACCCCGCATCTGCCAACGCCTCGCCAATGACCCTCTGCTGCGCCGGACCACTCGGAGCCGTCAACCCATTGCTCGCACCGTCCTGATTGACCGCGCTGCCCCGCACCACCGCCAACACCCGATGACCGTTGCGCCGGGCATCCGAGAGCCGCTCGACCAGCAACACCCCCACGCCCTCGGCCCACGCCGTACCGTCCGCACCCTCCGCGAACGCCTTGCACCGCCCGTCCGACGCGAGCCCGCGCTGCCGCGAGAACTCCACGAACACCGTCGGCGTCGCCATCACCGTCACACCACCGGCCAGGGCCATGTCGCACTCGCCCCGCCGCAGCGACTGCACCGCCAGGTGCAGCGCCACCAGCGACGACGAACACGCCGTGTCGACCGTCAGCGCGGGCCCCTCCAGGCCCAGGGTGTAGGCGACCCGGCCGGAGATCACGCTGCCGAGGGTGCCGGTGAGCACGTGACCGCCGTAGGTCTCGGCGGCGTCCCCCAGTTGACCGGCGTAGTCCTGCTGGGAGATGCCGGTGAAGACCCCGGTGCGGGTGCCGCGCAGCGCGTCGGGCACGATGCCGGCCCGCTCCAGCGCCTCCCACGAGGTCTCCAGCAGCAGCCGCTGCTGCGGGTCCATCGCCGCCGCTTCACGCGGCGAGACGCCGAAGAACTCCGGGTCGAAGCCTGCCACCTCGCGCAGGAACCCGCCCTCGCGCACATAGGTCTTCCCGGGGGCGCCCGGCTCCGGGTCGTACAGCGCCTCGGTGTCCCAGCCCCGGTCCGCGGGGAACGGGGTGATGGCGTGCTCGCCCCCGGCGACGAGGTCCCAGAGGTCCTCGGGCGAGGCCACCCCACCGGGATAGCGGCAGGCCATGCCCACGATCGCGATCGGCTCGTGATCGTCGGCTTCCGACCGGAGGGCGCCGTTCGGGGCGTTCTCCGCCGGGCCCTCGGCTCCGAACAGTTCGTCGTGCAGATGCCCCGCCAGGGCGGTCGGATGGGGGTGGTCGAACAGCAGGGTGCTCGGCAGGGCGAGCCCGGTGGCGGCGGTCAGCCGGTTGCGCAGCTCCAGCACGGTGAGGGAGTCGAACCCGGCGGCGCGGAACGCGGTCTCCGGGTCGATCGCCGCGGCCGAGCCGTGGCGCAGGGTCTCGGCGGCCTCGGAGCGCACCAGGTCGAGGAGGGCCCGCCGGCGCTCCGGCGCGGAGAGCCCGGGCCGCAGCCAGGGCCGGCCCTCGTCCGTTCCGCTTCCGCCCCCGGAACGGGCCTCCCCTGTCCGCCCCTTCTGCCCGGCCTGTGCGGCGCGGGCAGCGCGGGCGGCGCGGGCGGCGCGGGCGGCGCGGGCGGCCGGGACGCCGTCGAACAGCGCCCGGGCGCGGCGGGTGGCGGAACGGCCGACGAACGTGTCCCAGTCCACCTCGGCGACGATCAGAGGGGCTCCCTCGGCCGGGGAGATCCGGCCGGCTCGGGATGCCCCGGACGCCCCGTCGACGGCGCGGATCACGCCGCCCAGCGCACCGCCCAGCACCTCGTCCAGCACATCCAGCGCGCGCTCGGGGTCCAGCGCCCCGATGCCGTCCCGCTCGAAGGACGTGGCCCCCGCCCCGGCCGCCATTCCGCCGCCGGCCCACGGGCCCCAGGCGATCGAGGCGGCCGGCAGCCCCCGGGCCCGGCGCCGCTGCGCGAGGGCGTCGAGCGCGGCGTTGGCCGCCGCGTACGAGCCCTGTCCCCCGTTGCCCCACACCCCGACGACGGAGGAGAAGAGCACGAAGGCGTCCAGCGGCAGGTCGGCGGTGAGCTCGTCCAGGTGGCGGGCCGCGGTGACCTTGGCGCGCAGGACGGCGTCGATCCGCTCGGGAGTGAGGGCGTCGAGCACGCCGTCGTCGAGCACACCCGCCGCGTGCAGTACGGCGGTGAGGGGCCGGTCCTCGGGGATGCTCGCGAGCAGCGCGGCGAGCGCGTCGCGGTCGGCGGCGTCACAGGCCGCAACGGTCACCTCGGCGCCCGATTCGCGCAGTTCCTCGACCAGTTCGGCCGCTCCGGGGGCGGCCTCCCCGCGACGGCCGACCAGCAGCAGATGCGGCGCGCCCGCTCCTGCCCCCGCTCCTGCCCCCACGCCCGTCTCCGCTGCCGCGTCCGCTCCCGCTCCCGTTCCCGTTCCCGCTCGGGCGAGCCTGCGCGCCACCTGGGCGCCGAGGGCCCCGGTGCCGCCGGTGATCAGTACGGTGCCGGACGGGCGCCCGCCGCCCCGCGCGTCCTGCGCGACCCGGGCGCCGGTGGCGGACCCGGAGGCGGAACCGGCGGCAGGGGCGGGCACCACGCGGCGTACGTGGACGCCGGAGGGCCGCACCGCGAGCTGGTTGTCCTCGCCCCCGGCGAGCAGCGCCCCGACGAGCGCGCGGAGCGCGGCGGGCGCCGGGTCGGTCGGCAGGTCCACCAGCCCGCCCCAGCGCTGGGCCAGTTCCACGGCGGCGACCTGGCCCAGCCCCCAGAGCTGGGCCCCGGCGACGGACGGCGTCTCGTCCGGCCGGACGGCCACCGCGTCGCGCGTGACGATCCAGAGCGGGGCATCGGGCCCGGCCTCGCCCAGGGCCTGGATCAGCGCCACGGCGTCGGCCGTGTCGGGCTCGGCCGGGGCGAGCCACAGGACGCCCGTCCGGTGCGCGGCCCCGTCCCCGGCGGCCTGCAACAGCCGTGCGGCCTCCTCCCGTCCGGTGCCGGACGGCAGGGCCACGGTGTGCACCTCGCCGCCACGGACGGCGAGTTCGCGCGCCACGGCGGCAGCGAGTCCGGTGCAGGTCTCCTCGCCGGCCCCCTCGCTGTCCGGGGCGAGCAGCAGCCACCGGCCCGCCGGGCGGGCGGGGCCGAGGTCCGTGCCGGCCGGCTGCCAGGCGACGCGATAGCGCGGCCCGGCCGCCTCGGGGGCCGTGTCCGTGCTCGTGCCCGTGGCCGTGACCGCGCCCGTCGCCCGGGCAGGCGCCGCGGCGGGGGCAGGGGCCAGCCAGTAGCGGTCCCGCTGGAACGGATACGTGGGCAGGTCGACCCGCCGCGCGCCGCTCTTCCGGTGCGGCTCCGCCCAGTCGACATCCGTGCCCCGCACGCAGAGGGCCGCGAGCGCACCCGTGAGCGTTTCCGGCTCGGGCTGGTCGCGCCGGAGGGCGGGTACGAGGGCGAGGTCGCCGTTGTCGTCTCCGTCCAGGCAGTGGCCGGCCATGGCGGTCAGTACGGCGTGGGGGCCGATCTCCAGGAACGTGTCCACGCCGGTGGCACGGGCGGCACGCACACCGTCGGCGAACCGCACCGCTTCGCGGGCATGACGCACCCAGTACTCCGGGTCGCACAGCTCGTCCGGGCCGGCCACCGCACCCGACACATTGGAGACCACCGTCATGCGCGGCCGATGAAACTCCACCGTGGCCGCCACCTGCCGGAACTCCTCCAGCATCGGCTCCATCAACGCCGAGTGGAACGCATGCGAGACGGTCAGCCGCTTGCACTCAATACCTCGGGCATCGAGCTCGGCCGATAAAGCGTCCAGAGCCTCGATCTCGCCGGAGAGGACCACCGAGGCCGGGCCATTGACCGCCGCCACCGACACCCGACCGCCCAAACTGGCTACAGCGTCGTGCAGTTCGCCCTCGGGAGCACGCACCGACAGCATCCCGCCACCCGCAGGCAGCGCCCCCATCAGGCGGCCCCGGGCCACGATCAACCGCGCCGCATCCGCCAGCGAGAACACCCCCGCCACACACGCAGCAGCGATCTCACCCACCGAATGCCCCAGCACCACCGAAGGCCGCACCCCCCGAGCCTCCACAGCCCGGAACAACGCCACCTCCAGCGCAAAAAGCGCCGGCTGAGTGAACTCCGTCCGATCCAACAAAGCAGCCTCATCGCTGCCCACCTCGGCAAACATCACCGACCGCAGCGACCGACCACCCACCTCCCCCACAACCTCGAAAACCTCATCCAAAGCAGCCGCGAACACCGGATCGGCGGCATACAACTCCGCACCCATCCCCGGACGCTGCGCCCCCTGCCCCGTGAACAGAACCGCCGTACCACCGCCGGTGACCGTGCCCCGGTGGGCCGTCGGGGTCCGGTGGCCCGCGGCGAGCGCGTCCAGTCCGGCGAGCAACTCCGCACGGTCGCGGCCGATCACCACCCCGCGCTCCGCGAACGCCGTACGCGTCCGGGCCAGTGAGTAGGCGACATCCGCCGGGTCGGCGCCGACCCGCTCCACGTGCTCGCGCAGCCGCGCCGCCTGCGCCCGCAGCGCTTCCTCGGAGCGGGCGGACAGCGGCCACGCCAGGACCGAGGGCGGCTCGGCCGTGGCGGCGGCGGTGCCCGGTGCCTCGGCCGGCGGCTCCTCCAGAATCAGATGGGCGTTGGTGCCGCTGATGCCGAAGGAGGACACCGCGGCCCGCCGCGGCCGGTCCGCGCGCCGCGGCCACGGCCGCGCCTCCGTCAGCAGCTCCACCGCGCCCGCGGACCAGTCGACGTGCGCGCTGGGCCGGTCGGCGTGGAGCGTCCGCGGCAGCGTGCCGTGGTGCATGGCCAGCAGCATCTTGACGACACCGGCGGCCCCGGCGGCGGCCTGGGTGTGCCCGATGTTGGACTTCAGCGACCCCAGCCACAGCGGCTCGCCGGCGGCCCGCTCACGGCCGTACGTGGCCAGCAGCGCACCCGCCTCGATCGGATCGCCCAGCGCCGTGCCCGTGCCATGCGCCTCCACCGCGTCCACCTCGTCCGGGGTGAGGCCGGCGTCGGCCAGGGCCGCCCGGATGACGCTCTCCTGCGCGGGTCCGCTGGGCGCGGTGAGGCCGTTGCTCGCGCCGTCCTGGTTGACGGCGCTGCCCCGCACCACCGCCAGCACCCGATGACCGTTGCGCCGGGCGTCCGAGAGCCGCTCCAGCGCCAGGATCGCGACGCCCTCGGACCAGGCGGTGCCGTCGGCGTCGTCGGAGAACGGCTTGCACCGGCCGTCGGGGGCCAGCCCGCGCTGTCGGGAGAACTCCACGAACATGCCGGGGCCGGACATCACCGTGGCGCCGCCGGCCAGGGCCAGCGCGCACTCGCCCCGGCGCAGCGCCTGCACGGCCAGGTGCAGGGCCACCAGCGACGAGGAGCACGCGGTGTCGACGGTGAGAGCGGGTCCGCGCGTGCCGAGGGTGTAGGCGATGCGGCCGGAGGCCACGCTGGCCGTGGTGCCGGTGAGCAGATAGCCCTCGTACCCGTCGGCTCCTTCGTGCAGCCTCGGCCCGTACTCGGGTGCGACGGCGCCGACGAACACCCCCGCGTCGGTCCCGCGCAGCGACTCCGGGAGCACCCCGGCGTCCTCCAGCGCCTCCCAGGTGGTCTCCAGCAGCAGCCGCTGCTGCGGGTCCATGGCGGTCGCCTCGCGCGGGGAGATGCCGAAGAACTCGGGGTCGAACTCGGCGGCGCCGTGCAGGAAGCCGCCCTCGCGCACATAGGTCTTCCCGGGGGCGCCCGGCTCGGGGTCGTACAGCCCGTCGAGGTCCCAGCCGCGGTCGGTGGGGAAGGGCGAGATCGCGTCGCCGCCGGAGGTCAGCAGGTCCCACAGGGCGGCGCGCGAGTCCACGCCGCCGGGGAGGCGGCAGCCGACGCCGATGACGGCGATCGGGTCGTCGCCACCACCGGGGCCGGTGGCCGACGCGTCGACGCTCCCCGCGTCGGTGCTCCGGGCCCCGTCGCCCCCCGCCCCGAGCAGCGCGGCGACCAGGTGGTCGGCGACGGCGCGCGGGGTCGGCAGGTCGTAGACGAGCGTGGCGGGGAGGGTGAGACCGGTGGCCCGGTTCAGCAGGTCGCGCAGCTCGACCGCGGTGGCCGACTCCAACCCCTGGGCGGTGAAGGGGCGGTCGAGCGCGATCTCGTCCGGACCCTCGTGGCCCAGGACGGCGGCGGTGGTCTCCAGGACCAGCCGGACGAGCCGCTCCGGCGTCGACGGCACCTCCGGGGAGGGCACGGCCGGCGGCTCGTCGGCCGGTACGGTTTCGGGCGCGCGCTCCCGGCCCAGCGCCGGCGACCAGTGGGTACGGCGCTGGAAGGCGTACGTCGGCAGGGGCACCCGGCGGGCGGTGCTGCCCGAGTGGAGGGCGGCGACGTCGAGTTCCGCGTCCCGGGTGTACAGCGTGGCGAGGGCACCGGCCAGCGTCCGGGGCTCCGGGCGGTTGCGGTGCAGGGTGGGTACGAGGGCGAGGTCGCCGTCGTCGTCCCCGTCCAGGCAGTGGCCGGCCATCGCGGTCAGTACGGCGTGGGGGCCGATCTCCAGGAACGTGTCCACGCCGGTGGCACGCGCGGCACGCACACCGTCCGCGAACCGCACGGCTTCACGGGCATGACGCACCCAATACTCCGGGTCGCACAGCTCGTCCGGACCGGCCACCGCACCCGACACATTCGAGATGACCGTCATGCGCGGCCGATGAAACTCCACCGTGGCCGCCACCTGCCGGAACTCCTCCAGCATCGGCTCCATCAACGCCGAATGAAACGCATGCGAAACGGTCAGCCGCTTGCACTCAACACCCCGGCCGTCGTCGAGCTCGGCCGCCAGCTCCTCCAGAGCTTCGATCTCACCGGAGAGGACCACCGAGGCAGGTCCATTGACCGCCGCCACCGACACCCGACCACCCAAACCGGCCACAGCATCGAGCAATTCGCCCTCGGGAGCGCGCACCGACAGCATCCCGCCACCAGCAGGCAGCGCCCCCATCAACCGACCCCGCGCGACAATCAGCCGCGCCGCATCCGCCAGCGAGAACACCCCCGCCACACACGCAGCGGCGATCTCACCCACCGAATGCCCCAGCACCACCGAAGGCCGCACACCCCGAGCCTCCACAGCCCGGAACAACGCCACCTCCAGCGCAAAAAGCGCCGGCTGAGTGAACTCCGTCCGATCCAACAAAGCAGCCTCATCGCTGCCCACCTCGGCAAACATCACCGACCGCAGCGACCGACCACCCACCTCCCCCACGGCCTCGAAAACCTCATCCAAGGCAGCCGCGAACACCGGATCGGCGGCATACAACTCCGCACCCATCCCCGGACGCTGCGCCCCCTGACCCGTGAACAGAACCGCCGTACCACCGCCCGGGGCAGCCGTACCGGTCCGCACGGCCGCCGGAGCCGTGCCGCGGGCGAGCGCGTCGAGGGCGCTGATCAGTTCCTCGCGGTCGCCGCAGGGCAGCGCGGCGCGGTGGTCGAAGAGGGTGCGCGTGGTGGCCAGGGAGTAGGCGACGTCCCGCGGGTCGGCGCCGGTGCGCGCCAGGTGGTCGCGGAGCCGGGCGGCCTGGGCCCGCAGCGCCGCGTGGGAGCGGGCCGACAGCAGCAGGGGCGGCACCGTGTACGGCTCGGCGGCGGGGGCCGGGGGCCGTATCCCGTCGGCGGGCGCCGGCTCCGGCTCGGGCAGGTGCTCCAGCACCACATGGCAGTTGGTGCCGCCGATGCCGAAGGAGCTGACGCCGGCCAGCAGGGGCGTGCCGTCGGGGTCGGGGTCCAGGGCGACCGGCGCGGTCGGCACGGTCAGCCGGAGCCGCTCCAGGGGGATGGCGGGGTTGGGGGTCACGAAGTTGAGCGAGCCGGGCAGGGTGCGCTCGCGCAGGCACAACGCGGCCTTGACCAGGCCGGCGATGCCGGCGGCGCCCTCCAGGTGGCCGATGTTGGTCTTCACGGAGCCGACCAGCAGGGGGGTGTCCGCGGGCCGTCCGGCGCCGTGGACCGCGCCCAGGGCGTGGGCCTCGACGGGGTCGCCCACGGGGGTTCCCGTGCCGTGCAGTTCGACGAAGCGCACCCGCGCGGGGTCGACGCCCGCCCGGTCGCAGGCCGCCCGGAGCACCGCCTCCTGGCCCTCGCGGTCGGGGGCGGTGAGGCCGGGGCCGCCGCCGTCGTTGCCGAGGGCGGCGCCGCGCACCAGGCAGTACACCCGGTCGCCGTCGGCCAGCGCGTCGGCGAGGGGCTTGAGGACGACGGCGGCGCCGCCCTCGCCGCGCGCATAGCCGTTGGCGCGGGCGTCGAAGGTGTGGCAGCGGCCGTCGGGGGAGAGCGCGCCGAGCCGTTCCATGGCGGCCGAGCCCTCGTCGGCGAGGATCAGGTTGACGCCCCCGGCGATGGCGACGCGTGAGGTGCCGGCGCGCAGGGACTCCACCGCGAGGGCCACCGCGGCCAGCGACGAGGACTGGGCGGTGTCGACGGCCAGGCTGGGGCCGCGCGTGCCCAGGACGTAGGAGAGCCGGTTGGCGAGCATGGCGCGCTGGAGGCCGGTGGCGGTGTGGGGGCCGACCGGCGCGCCGGCCCGGTGCAGCAGGGTGGCGTAGTCGTCGTTCATGGCCCCGACGAAGACGCCGACCGGTTCGCCGCGCAGCGAGCCGGGGACGATCCCGGCGTCCTCCAGCGCCTCCCAGCCGAGTTCGAGCATCAGGCGCTGCTGCGGGTCGGTCTCGGCGGCCTCGCGCGGCGACATGCCGAAGAAGGCGGCGTCGAAGTCGCCGGCCGTGCCGATGGTGCCGCGTCGGCGGCCGTCGGGCGCGCGGTCGATCGCCTCGGCGCCGTCGATCAGCAGTTTCCAGAATTCCGCGATTCCCGGGGCGCCGGGAAATCGGCACGACATTCCGACAACGGCAATGGCATCGGATCGGTTGCCACTTCGGGACATCACGAGATCTTCAGACACCAGCATTCCTCATGTGCTCGCCGTGCACGTCACGGAATTCCCGCTTCTTCTTGATCTTCATGATCGTACAGCGGGGTATCCGCGGGGCGACAGGATCGGTCAACGATCGCGAATCCATTGTGTCAAGTTCGCCCGGGGGGCAGTTCATTCGCCGGGACAGCGCCGCGGCAACACTGCCGCCGCGCCTGGACGGACACATTCCGGAATTCTTTCCGGCGAAAGGGCGGGCGGCATTGTGTCAGGTCCGCATTGCGGTTTCGCGAGGCGATGCGGAACCGCGATGACGGATCGGAAAACACACGGCGGCGGTGGGGCCGGGGCCCCACCGCCGCCGCCGTTCCGCAGGGTGCTCTACGCGTGCGCGCCGCTCCGGAGCCCGTCCCACGCGGCCAGCAGTTCCCGCTCCCGCTCGGGCGCGAGACCGGCCCGGTGGCCCCAGGAGTTGACGAGGGGCAGCTCGGGCGGGGTGCGGTCGCTCAGGACCGCCCAGGCGTCCCGCGCGGTCTCGGCGATCGGGCGGCACACCAGGCCCGCGGCCTCGGCCCGGTCCGTGGCGGTGGCCCACAGGGTCAGCTGGTCCGGCCGGTCGGGAATCCACATCGCGAGGTCGCTCCAGGGCTCCACCCCGCGCTCCAGCAGGAAGGCGTCGTCGGCCCAGACGAGTTCGGCCCGCGACCCGGTGGCGGCGGCGCACGCGGCCAGCCAGTCGCCGTACGTGGTGTGGCGCTCGGGCGCGGCCACCACGAAGGGGCCGGTGCGCCGCTCCTCCAGGCAGCGCAGGCCGAAGAGGGCGATGTCCCGGGCGTCGATGATGCGCATGCCGATGTCCGGGCTGCCGGGCGCGAGCACCCGCCGGCGCTCGCCCTCGGCCGTGCGCAGCCGCCACAGCCACGAGTCCATCTGGCCGACGTTGTCGTGCGGGCCGACGATCACCCCGGCCCGGAAGAGGAGGGTGTCGCCGGCGAAGTCGCGGACGACGGCGCGCTCGCAGCCGGCCTTGAGGACGCCGTAGTCGCCGTCGTCCTCCCCGGCGTCCGGGGAGCAGTCGTGGGTGGGCGAGTCGTCGTCGACCGTGGGCGCCGTGCCCCAGTCGCGGACGGCCGCCAGGCTGGAGACGTAGAGGTAGGTGTCGGCGTGGCCGGAGAGCGCGCGGGCCGCGGCGCCGACGACGCGCGGCACATAGCCGCAGGTGTCCACCACGGCGTCCCAGCGGCGGCCCCCGTCGACCAGCCGCTCCAGGTCCGCGGCCACCTGCCGGTCGCCGTGGACCGCCTCGACCCCGGGAAGGTCGGCGGCGCTGACACCCCTGTTGAAGGTGGTGACCTCGTGGCCGCGGGCCAGGGCCTCGGTGACGAAGGCCCGGCCCACGAACTGCGTGCCACCGATGACAAGGATCTTCACGGGATGTACCGCCCTTTCTGTGGTTCCGGAGAAACAACGGGGAATTGCCGCGGCCGCGACGCCGACCCGTACCGACCCGCGCCGAACCGTGCCGCCCCGTTTCATCCCGCGCCCGGCCGCACCCGTACGGGAACGCGAATTCCCCCCGCATTCCGTGACCGGCCGGGCCCCCTCCGCACGTGAACAGCGAAGTGTTCAGCACGGGCGCGGCCGACGGCAACCGCCGAACCGTGAATGTGTCAGGTTCCCCGCGCCCCTCCGGCCGTTTCCCGGGGCGCCTCTTCCGGCGCTCCCGACCCGAAGGTCATTGTGTCAGGTCCACCTTGCTGGCGATCTTGGGCGATTCATAGGCTCCGCCGGCATCGAGGGACCGAGAGCGGCGTGTCACGCGCCCGGTCCGCACCACCACTTCCCCAAGGAGTACGGCCGATGACCGAGGCCATGACAGAGCCGCTCGAGCTCAGCAAGGAGGCGAACGCCCAGGAGCTCCTGGACTGGTTCGCCTTCAACCGGACGCACCACCCGGTGTTCTGGGACGAGGGCCGGCAGGCCTGGCAGGTCTTCCGTTACGACGACTACCTGACCGTCTCCAACAATCCGCAGATCTTCTCCTCGGACTTCAACGAGGTCATGCCGACCCCGCCCGAGCTGGAGATGATCATCGGTCCGGGGACCATCGGCGCCCTGGACCCGCCCGCCCACGGCCCCATGCGCAAGCTGGTCAGCCAGGCGTTCACGCCGCGGCGGATGGCCCGCCTGGAGCCCCGCATCCGGGCCGTCGCCCAGGAGCTGCTCGACGCGGTGCGCGGCCGGGAGACCATCGACGTCGTCGGCGACCTCTCCTACGCCCTGCCCGTCATCGTCATCGCCGAGCTGCTGGGCATCCCCTCCGACGACCGCGACGTGTTCCGCGAGTGGGTCGACACCCTGCTCACCAACGAGGGCCTGGAGTACCCGAACCTCCCGGAGAACTTCCAGGAGACCATCGCGCCCGCCCTCCAGGAGATGACCGACTACCTCCTGAAGCAGATCCACGCCAAGCGGGAGGCCCCGGCCGACGACCTGATCAGCGGCCTGGTCCAGGCCGAGCAGGACGGCCGCCGGCTCACCGACCAGGAGATCGTCAACATCGTGGCGCTGCTGCTGACCGCCGGCCACGTCTCGTCCAGCACCCTGCTCAGCAACCTCTTCCTCGTGCTGGAGGAGAACCCGGGCGCGCTGGCGGACCTGCGCGCCGACCGCGAGCTGGTGCCCGGCGCGGTGGAGGAGACGCTGCGCTACCGCAGCCCCTTCAACAACATCTTCCGGTTCCTCAAGGAGGACACCGACATCCTCGGCCCGCGCATGACGAAGGGCCAGATGGTCATCGCGTGGAGCCAGTCGGCCAACCGGGACCCGGAGCACTTCCCGGACCCCGACACCTTCGACATCCGGCGCGAGAGCGGCTCCCGCCACATGGCGTTCGGCATCGGCATCCACCACTGCCTGGGCGCCTTCCTGGCCCGCCTGGAGGGCAAGGTGCTGCTCGAACTGATGCTGGAGCAGATCGAGTCGTTCCGCATCGACCACGGCAACACCCTCTACTACGAGGCCGACCAGCTCACCGCCAAATACCTGCCCGTCCGCGTCGAGTGGAGCTGACCGAGCCGCCGGCCCCCGGCTTCCGCGGTCCGCACCGGCCGCGGGGCCGTGCCCGTCCCGAGAGGAGCGCCGCCATCGCCGAGAACACCGCCGAGTCCGCCCACGCCGTGCGCGTCGGCAGGATCAAACCGTGTCGGCTGATCAGGTTGGAACAGCACATCGATCCGCGCGGCAGCCTCTCCGTGGTCGAGTCCGAGATGACCGTGGACTTCGCCATCAAGCGCGTCTACTACATGCACGGCCAGTCGGAGTCGTCGCCGCCCCGGGGGCTGCACGGGCACCGCACGCTGGAGCAGTTGGTCATCGCCGTGCACGGCGGGTTCTCGATCAGCCTGGACGACGGCTTCCAAAGCACCACGTACCGGCTGGAGGAGCCGGGGGCCGGGCTCTACATCGGGCCGATGGTGTGGCGGGTGCTGAAGGACTTCGCGCCGGACTCCGTGGCCCTCGTCCTCGCCTCGCGGCACTACGAGGAGTCGGACTACTACCGCGACTACGACACGTTCCTGCGCGACGCCTGGAGCCTGACGTGACCGCGGGGCCCGCCGTGACGCCGGGGCCCGCCGTGACCGCGGAGCGCGCCGGCGACCGCCGCCCGGAGCCCGCCGTGACCGTGCCGTTCCTCGACGTGGGCGCGGCCTACCGGGAGCTGCGGGCCGACATCGACGCGGCCCTGGCCCGGGTGGCCGCCTCCGGCCGCTATCTGCTGGGCCGCGAACTGGACGCGTTCGAGGCGGAGTTCGCCGCGTACTGCGACAACGACCACTGCGTGGCGGTCGGCAGCGGCCTCGACGCGCTGGAGCTGGCGCTGCGCGCGCTGGGCATCGGCCCCGGGGACGAGGTGGTGGTGCCCGCGCACACCTTCATCGCCACCTGGCTGGCCGTGTCCGCCGTCGGGGCCCGCCCGGTGGCCGTCGAGCCGACGCCGGACGGGCTGTCCCTGGACCCCGCGCTGGTGGAGGCGGCCGTCACCCCCCGCACCCGGGCCGTGATGCCCGTGCATCTGCACGGGCACCCGGCCGATCTGGACCCGCTGCTGGCGATCGCCGAACGGCACGGCCTGGCCGTGGTGGAGGACGCCGCGCAGGCGCACGGCGCCCGCTACCGGGGCCGCCGGATCGGCTCGGGCCACGTGGTCGCGTTCAGCTTCTACCCCGGCAAGAACCTGGGCGCCCTGGGCGACGGCGGGGCGGTGGTCACCGGGGACGCCGCCGTGGCCGAGCGCGTCAGGCTGCTGCGCAACCTCGGCTCCCGGGAGAAGTACCGGCACGAGGTGCGGGCCGGCCACTCCCGGCTCGACGAGTTCCAGGCCGCCGTGCTGCGCGCCAAGCTGCCGCGGCTGGACGCCTGGAACGCCCGCCGGGCCGCCCTGGCCGAGCGCTACACCCGGGCCCTGGGCGCCCTGCCCCCGATCGCCGTCCCCACCACCGCCCCCTGGGCCGACCCGGCGTGGCACCTGTACGTGATCCGCTGCGCGGAGCGCGACGAGCTGCGCCGCCGGCTGGCGCGCGCCGGGGTGGAGACCCTGATCCACTACCCCGTGCCGCCGCACCGGTCCCCCGCCTACGCCGACGACCCGGCCGGCGCGCCGGCCGGCACCCATCCGCACAGCGAACGCCTGGCCGCGGAGTGCCTCAGCCTCCCCCTCGGGCCCCACCTCGGGGACGACGAGGCCGACGCCGTCGTGGCGGCGGTCACGGCGGCGGCCGCCGGGCTGCCGGCGCTCGCGCCGCCGGGCGGCCCCCGTCCTCCCCTATCGACGGAGAAACGATGACCGAGACCCTATCGGGGCGTCCCGGAATGAAAGGGATCATCCTCGCCGGCGGCGGCGGAACCCGCCTGCGGCCCCTGACCGGGACGCTCTCCAAGCAGCTCCTGCCGGTCTACAACAAGCCGATGATCTACTACCCGCTGTCCGTGCTGATGCTGGGCGGCATCCGCGAGATCCTGGTCATCTCGTCGACCCAGCACATCGAGCTCTTCCAGCGGCTGCTGGGCGACGGGTCCCGGCTGGGCCTGGACATCACCTACGCGGAGCAGCCCGAGCCGCAGGGCATCGCCCAGGCCCTCACCATCGGCGCCGAGCACATCGGTGACAGCCCGGTGGCGCTGATCCTGGGCGACAACATCTTCCACGGCCCCGGCTTCTCCTCGGTGCTCCAGGGCAGCATCCGCCACCTCGACGGCTGTGTGCTGTTCGGCTATCCGGTGAGCGATCCGCAGCGGTACGGCGTCGGGGAGATCGACCGGGACGGGCTGCTGCTCTCCCTGGAGGAGAAGCCCTCCCGGCCGCGCTCCAACCTGGCCGTCACCGGGCTGTACCTGTACGACAACGACGTGGTCGACATCGCCAAGAACATCCGGCCCTCCGCGCGCGGCGAGCTGGAGATCACCGATGTCAACAAGGTCTATCTGGAGCAGCGGCGCGCCCGGCTGATCGAGCTCGGCCACGGCTTCGCCTGGCTGGACATGGGCACCCACGACTCGCTGCTCCAGGCCAGCCAGTACGTCCAACTGCTGGAGCAGCGCCAGGGGGTGCGGATCGCCTGCATCGAGGAGATCGCCCTGCGGATGGGGTTCATCGACGCCGACGAGCTGTACCGGCTCGGCCGCGAGCTGGGCACGTCCGGCTACGGCGCCTATCTGATGGAGGTGGCCTCCCATGCCGGTGCCGCGTGAGACGGAGCACTGGGCGGCCGCCCGGACCGCGAGCCGGCGGCCGCTGCGCGTCCTGGTCACCGGGGGCGCCGGCTTCATCGGCTCGCGCTTCGTCAACGCCCTGCTGGACGGCTCGCTGCCGGAGTTCGGCAAGCCCGAGGTGGTGGTGCTGGACGCCCTCACCTACGCGGGCAACCTGGCGAACCTGGCCCCCGTGGGCGACTGCCCGCGGCTGCGGATCATCCAGGGGGACATCTGCGACCGCGCCACCGTGGCCTGGGCCATGGCGGGCGCCGATCTCGTGGTGCACTTCGCGGCCGAGTCGCACGTGGACCGGTCGATCGACGACGCCGGCGCCTTCGTGCGCACCAATGTGCTGGGCACTCAGGTCCTCCTCGACGAGGCGCTGCGGGCGCGGCCGGGCCGGTTCGTGCACGTCTCCACGGACGAGGTGTACGGCTCGATCCCGGAGGGGTCGTGGCCGGAGGACCACCCGCTGAGCCCCAACTCCCCGTACGCCGCCTCCAAGGCCGCCTCCGATCTGCTGGCGCTGGCCTTCCACCGCACCCACGGGCTGCCGGTGTGCGTGACCCGCTGCTCCAACAACTACGGGCCGTACCAGTACCCGGAGAAGATCATCCCGTTGTTCACCAGCAATCTGCTCGACGGGGCGACCGTCCCGCTCTACGGCGACGGCGGCAACCGCCGCGACTGGCTGCACGTCGACGACCACTGCCGGGGCATCGCCCTGGTGGCCCTGGGCGGCCGCCCCGGCGAGGTCTACAACATCGGCGGCGGCACCGAGCTGACCAACGCCGAGCTCACCGACCGCCTGCTGCGGCTGTGCGGGGCCGACCGGTCGGCGGTGCGGCAGGTGCCGGACCGCAAGGGCCACGACCGGCGCTACTCCGTCGACTACACCAAGATCGCCACCGAGCTGGGCTACGCGCCGAAGATCGGCATCGACGAGGGGCTGGCGGAGACCGTGCGCTGGTACCGCGAGAACCGCGCGTGGTGGGAGCCCCTCAAGAAAGGACGTTGAACCCCGTGTCCGCTTCGACAGATCCGCACGCCCTGTGCGACCTGTGGCTCCGCCGGTACCGGCCGTGCGCCGCGCCCGCCGTGCGGCTGGCCTGCTTCCCGCACGCGGGCGGCTCCGCCACCTCCTTCCTGCCGTTCGTGCGGGCGCTGCCCGAGGAGGTCGAGGTGCTGGCCGTCCAGTATCCCGGCCGGCAGGACCGCCGGAGCGAGCCGCTGATCGACACCGTCGACGGCCTGGTCGAGCCGCTGGCCGAGGTGCTGCGGGCGCACGCCGACCGGCCGCTGGTGCTCTTCGGGCACAGCATGGGCGCCACGGTGGCCTACGAGGTCGCCCGGGTGCTCCAGCGGCAGGGCGCGGGGCCGGCCGCGCTGGTGGTCTCCGGCCGCCGCGCCCCCACCACGAACCGCCCGATGACCGTGCACCTCTACGACGACGACCGGCTGCTGGCCGAGCTGCGCTCGCTGGACGGCACCGACGAGAGCCTGCTCGCCGACCCCGAGCTGCTCCAGCTGGTGCTGCCCGCCATCCGCAACGACTACCGGGCCGTGGGCACGTACACCCACCGCCCCGGCCCCCCGCTGGACTGCCCGCTCACCGTGTTCACCGGCGCCGACGACCCGAACGTCACCGCGGCGGAGGCCGCGGCGTGGGCGGAGGTCGCGGTGGCCGGCGCCCCGGTGCGCACCTTCCCCGGCGGCCACTTCTTCCTCCACCAGCGGCCCGCGGAGGTGTGCGCGGCCCTGGTCGACACGCTCGCGCCCCTGCTGCCCGTGGGCACCGGGGGGACCCATGCGACCTGAGCCGGGGTCCGTCGCCGAGGCCGACTACGCCGACCGCCGGCAGACGGCCGAGCGGGTCCGCCGGTCGGCCGAGACGCTCGACAGCCGGGTGACCCCCATGGTGGAGGTGACGGGCTGGCTGGCCGCGTACCGGCGGGCCCACCACTTCCACGCGCGGCCGATCCCCTTCGGCGCGCTGCGGCGGTGGGCCTTCGACCCCGGCACCGGCGACCTGCGCCACGAGACGGGCCGCTTCTTCGCCATCGAGGGGCTGCGCACCAGCTCCGACCTCGACCCCGTCGACCGCGTCCAGCCGATCATCGCGCAGCCCGAGGTGGGGCTGCTGGGCATCCTGGCGCGCGAGTTCGACGGGGTGCTGCACTTCCTGATGCAGGCCAAGCCGGAGCCCGGCAACGTCAACGGGCTCCAGCTCTCCCCCACGGTGCAGGCCACCCGCAGCAACTTCGACGAGGTGCACCACGGCCGCTCCACGCCGTTCCTGGACCGCTTCATCCAGCGCCCGGGGCGGCGCGTCCTGGTCGACGCCATCCAGTCCGAGCAGGCCGACTGGTTCCTGCACAAGCGCAACCGCAACATGGTCGTCGAGATCGACTCGGACCTGGCGGCGCACGACTCCTTCCGATGGCTCACCCTCGGGCAGATACGGCGGCTGCTGCGCCGGGACGACCTCGTCAACATGGACACCCGCAGCGTGCTGGCCTGCCTGCCCACCGCGCACGACGCGCCCGACGGCGACGGCGCCGGCGGGGACTTCGCGGCGGCGCTGCGGCACTCCTTCTACGGGGACGCCGAGCCGCTGCACGACCTGCACGCCGTCACCGGCTGTCTCACCGACGTCCAGGCGCTGCGCGTGCTGCGCCAGCAGAGCGTGCCGCTCCGGCAGGCGTACGAGGACGGCTGGCAGCGCACGGAGGACACCATCCGGCACCGCGACGGCGGGCGCTTCGAGATCATGGCGGTCGAGGTCACCGCGGAGCAGCGCGAGGTGGCGTCCTGGACGCAGCCGCTGCTGCGCCCCTGCTCCCAGGGGCTGATGGCGCTGGCCGTCCGGCGGATCAAGGGGGTGCTGCACGCCCTGGTGGCGGCGCGCTCGGACGTGGGCGCGCTGAACGTCGCCGAGTTCGGCCCCACCGTGCAGTCGCGCTCGGCGCCGTCGCGCGACGGGGGCGGGCCGCCGCCGTATCTGGAGTACGTGCTGGGCGCGGCGCCGGACCGGGTGCGGTACGACGCGGTGCTCTCGGAGGAGGGCGGCCGCTTCTACCACGCACGCAACCGGTACCTGGTCGTGGAGGCCGGCCAGGAGCTGCCGGTGGACTGCCCGCCGGGGTTCCGCTGGGCCACCCTCGGCCAGCTCACCGAGCTGCTGGCGCACGGCAATTACCTCAATGTGGAGCTGCGCACGCTGATCGCCTGCGCCCACGCCTGCTACTGAGCTCCCGAGGAAACGGAGAAACACCGTGGGGGGGGGGGGGGGGGGGGGGGGGGGG
>NZ_JBPQTV010000038.1:0-30593 GCF_051386515.1 Streptomyces sp. URMC 123
GGAAGCTAAGCCTTTCAGCGCCGATGGTACTGCAGGGGGGACCCTGTGGGAGAGTAGGACGCCGCCGAACAATTTTTGAGGACCCTTGGTCCCAGCGTGAACGCTGGGACCAAGGGTCCTTTTGTTTTTGTCGAAGCGCGCCGGGTAGTCGGGTGCGCGAGAATGACTGCGGTACCCGAAGACAGGAGTTACGTCGATGTCCCCCAACTCTCCAGACGACCGTTCGGGACGCTCGGAGCGTCAGCCGAGGCGTCACAACGGTGGTGACCGGCGGGACTCCCGAGGCGCGGGTCCGCGCCGGGACGACGACCGCGGCGGCTTCCGCCGCGACGACCGTGGCCCGCGCCGCGATGACGACCGTGGTGGCTTCCGCCGCGACGACCGTCCCGGTGGTGCCCGCGCCGGCGGTGGCTACGCGCGCCGCGACGACCGCCCCGCGTTCCGTCGCGATGACCGTCGTGACGACCGCCCGAGCTTCCGCCGTGATGACGAGCGTGGTCCGCGTCGGGACGATGACCGTGGCGGGTTCCGTCGCGATGACCGTCGTGACGACCGGCCCGGTTTCCGTCGTGACGATGAGCGTGGCCCGCGTCGCGATGACGACCGTGGCGGCTTCCGTCGCGACGACCGCCGCGACGACCGGCCCCGTGGTCCGCGCCGGGATGACGACCGCGGTGGGTTCCGTCGCGATGACCGTCGTGACGACCGGCCCTCGTACCGCCGTGACGAGCGTCCCGGTGGTGACCGGGACCGCGCGCCCCGTCGTGACGACCGCCCGAGCTTCCGTCGTGATGACGACCGGGGTCCGCGCCGGGACGACGACCGTGGCGGGTTCCGCCGTGACGACCGTCGTGACGACCGGCCCGGCTTCCGTCGCGACGACCGGGGTGAGCGTCGGGACGACTTCCGCCGTGCCCCGCGTCGGGACGATGACCGCGGTGGGTTCCGCCGTGACGACCGCCCGAGCTTCCGTCGTGATGACGAGCGTGGCCCGCGTCGCGATGACGACCGCGGCGGCTTCCGCCGCGACGACCGTCGTGACGACCGTCCGGGCTTCCGCCGCGACGACGAGCGCGGTCCCCGTCGGGATGACGACCGTGGCGGGTTCCGTCGCGATGACCGTCGTGACGACCGGCCCTCGTACCGCCGTGACGAGCGCCCCGGTGGTGACCGGGACCGTGCGCCGCGCCGCGACGACCGCCCGAGCTTCCGTCGTGATGACGACCGGGGTCCGCGCCGGGACGATGACCGTGGCGGGTTCCGCCGCGACGACCGTCGTGACGACCGGGGTCCGCGTCGGCCGTACGGTGCCGGCCGGGGCCGGGACGACCGTGGCGGGTTCCGTCGCGACGACCGCGGCCCGCGTCGGGACGACGACCGTGGTGGCTTCCGCCGCGACGACCGCGACCGCGAGCCCATCAAGCGACTGCCGATCCCCGACGACGTGACCGGCGACGAGCTCGACAAGAGCGTCAAGCAGGAGCTGCTCAGCCTGCCCAAGACCCTCGCCGAGGACGTCGCGCGCAACCTCGTCATGGTCGCCCGGCTGCTCGACGAGGAGCCGGAGCGGGCGTACGAGTACTCCAGGATCGCCCTGCGGCTGGCCTCCCGCGTCGCGGCCGTCCGCGAGGCGGCCGGCTTCGCCTCGTACAGCAACGCCAAGTACTCCGAGGCGCTGGCCGAGTTCCGGGCCGCGCGCCGGATGACCGGCTCGGCGGACCTGTGGCCGGTGATGGCCGACTGCGAGCGCGGCATGGGCCGCCCCGAGCGGGCCCTCGCCATGGCCGGCGAGCCCGAGGTGCAGAAGCTGGACCGGGCGGGCCAGGTCGAGATGCGGCTGGTCGCCGCCGGCGCGCGCCAGGACATGGGCCAGGCCGAGGCGGCCGTGGTCACGCTCCAGAGCCCCGAGCTCGCGTCCACGTCCATCCAGCCCTGGACGGCGCGGCTGCGCTACGCCTACGCCGACGCGCTGCTCGCCGTCGGTCGTGAGGCCGAGGCCCGCGAGTGGTTCGCCAAGGCGCTGGAGGCCGACCAGGGCGGCACCACGGACGCGTCCGACCGGCTCGCCGAGCTGGACGGCGTGGAGTTCGTCGACGCCTTCGACCCGGAGGCGGCCGAGGCGGAGCTCGACGAGCCCGTGACCGAGGTTGTGACCGAGCCCGTGACCGAGCCGGTGGAGGCCGCCGAGCCCGCCGCCGAGGCCGCGGCTGCCGTCGAGGCGGACGAAGACCAGGCCCCCAAGGCCGCCGCCGACGTCGCCGAGGACAAGACCGAGGCCGCCGCGCAGGAGCAGCCCTCCGAGGCCACGGAGCAGGCGTCGCAGCAGGAGCAGGAGCAGCAGAAGCAGGACGAGAAGGGCGCCGAGGGCGACCAGCAGCAGTCCTGATCACCGCGGCCCGCGCGGTGAGCCGGTGACACGGCTCCGCGGGCGGGGGCAGTGACACGAAGGGGGCGGAACCCATGAGGTTCCGCCCCCTTCCGCGTATCCGGCCACGCCGGCCGGAGGGCCCGCAGGGGCCGCGGCACCCGCCTGCCGCCGCCCGTCCGTACTGCCGCACCCACGGGCCACGTACCGGCGACCGGCGACAGGCGACCGGCGTCAGTCCAGGTCCAGGCTCCGCAGCACCAGCCCGGTCGCCGGCTTCGGCCCGAAGGACGTCGACTTGCGGGGCATGGTGACGCCCTGCCGGGCGAGGTCCCGGACCACGTCCTCATGGACCGCGTGCATCAGTACTGCCGTGCCGCCGCCGCGCTCCGCGTGCTCGACGGCCGCCTGCGGATCGTGGATGTAGCCGATGTGCTCGGGGTCGTCCGGAACCCGCCAGAGGTGTTCGAGCAGCGCCGCGTGGAGGACGGTGGCGTCCAGGGTCCGCCAGGCCTCGGGCGGGCCGCTGGGCACCGTCCGGGCGAGCAGCCCCGGGTCCGGCTGGTCGAGCAGGTGGAAGCGGCCGTCGCCGGCGAGCAGGAAGCCGTTGCCCTCGGCCCGGTCCAGGGCGGCGAGGGCGTCCGGCAGGGGGCCGGCCACCGTCCGCACCCGGAAGGAGTCCTTCGCCGTGGCGAGCGCCTCCTCGACCGGCAGCCGGCGCAGCAGCCGGTGGATGCCGCGCACCCGCAGGGGATAGCGGGTGGTGTCGACCAGCAGGACGAGACCGCGGTCCCAGGGGCCCGGCTCGTCCGGCCGCTCGTCGCGCAGCCGCAGATACGTCGCCCAGCGGTGGTGGCCGTCGGCGATGAGCGCCTGGCGGGCGGCGAGGTCCCCGTCGATCTCGGCGAGCTCCGCGGCGTCCGTGACGCTCCACAGCCGGTGGCTGAAGCCGTCCTCGGTGGTCGTGGCGAGCAGGGGCTCGCGCTGCTCGACGGTCCGCTCGATGACCGCGGCCGCGCCCGTCACGGCGCCGTCGCTGCGGTAGGAGAGCAACAGTGGGTCGAGGTTGGCGGCCGTCTCGCGCATCAGGGCGGCGCGGTCCTCCACGACCTGCGGCATCACGTCCTCGTGCGGCAGGACGACGCGCTCGGCGGGCTCGGTCAGCCGCAGCGCGCCGATCAGCCCGCGCTGCAGAATGTCGCCGCTGCGCTGCTCGTACACGTAGAGAGCGGGTACCGGATCGGGGGTGAGCACACCCGCCGTCCGCCAGTCGCGCAGCGTTCGGGCCGCCTGGCGGTGGCGCGCCCCGGGGGACGCGGCCTGCGGCAGGATCAGCCGCACGATGTTGTACGGGTCGGCCGTCTCCAGGTGGCGCAGTCCGTCGGGGCGGACGACGACGTCGTACGGCGGTGAGGTCACGGCGGCGAGGCTGCTGACCCGCTCCGGGGCATAGCGCAGCCCTCGGAACGGCAACAGGCGCAGTCCGCCGCGAAGGGGCCCAGGTGTGCTCATTAGAGCATGTTATGCGCGGTGTGATGATGCGAGATGATCGAGTGGCGAGTGTCATATGACCGAGGAGCGTGGCGGAAGATGAGCGAGCGGAGTCGACGGCGGCACGCGGCCGCGGACGGGGCCCGGTCCCGTACGGACGGCAGCGAGCGCCCGCTGAGCGAGGCGTACGACACGGCGCTGCTCGATCTGGACGGCGTGGTCTATGCCGGGGGCGCGGCGATCGCGCACGCGGTGGAGTCGCTGGGCCGGGCGCGCGGCGGCGGGATGCACCTGGCGTACGTCACCAACAACGCCTCCCGGACCCCGGAGAGCGTGGCCGAGCACCTGACGCGGCTGGGGGTGCCGGCCGAGCCGGGCGAGGTCATCACCTCGGCGCAGGCCGTGGCCCGGCTGATCTCCGACCAGCTGCCGGCCGGCGCGCGGGTGCTGGCGGTGGGCGGCGAGGGCCTGCGGGTCGCCCTGCGGGAGCGCGGGCTGGAGCCGGTGGAGTCGCTGGACGAGGAGCCGGCGGCCGTGGTGCAGGGGTACGACCCGGGGATCGGCTGGACGCAGCTGGCCGAGGCGTCGTACGCGGTCGCCCGGGGCCTGCCGTGGTTCGCCTCCAACACGGATCTGACCATTCCGACCGCGCGGGGCACCGCGCCGGGCAACGGCGCGCTGGTGGAGGTCGTCCGGATCGCCACGGGGGCGCGCCCGCAGGTGGCGGGGAAGCCGCTGCCGCCGATGCACCGGGAGACGATTCTGCGCACCGGCGCGGAGCGGCCGCTGGTGGTCGGGGACCGGCTGGACACGGACATCGAGGGCGCGCACGCGGGCGGGGTCGACTCGCTGCTGGTGCTGACCGGGGTGACGGACCCGGCGCGGCTGCTCGCCGCGCGGCCCGAGCACCGGCCGACGTATGTGGACGCGGACCTGCGCGGGCTGCTGACCGGCCAGCCGGAGGTCGGGGCGGCCGGCGAGGGGTACGCCTGCGGGGGGTGGACGGCGTCCGCGCGGGACGGGGCGCTGGCCCTGGACGGCGAGGGGGAGCCGATGGACGGGCTGCGGGCGCTGTGCGCGGTGGCCTGGACGGCGGCGGGCGAGGACGGCGGGGCGGGCGGGCTCGACGCGGGCAAGGCGCTCGCCCGGCTGGGCCTGGCCTAGGCGGACGCCCCAAAACGGCCGCGACAGCACGCCGACCGCGACAGCACCCCGCGCCCAACAGCACGCCGACCGCGACAGCCCTCCCGGCCCGCCGCTCGTGGGCGGGGAGGCCGGCCGGGCCCCGGCGTCAGAGCAGGGACTTCAGTCGCAGCAGGTCGCGGAAGCCGGCTTCCAGCTTGATCCGGCCGCGGCTCCATGCGCGGGCGAAGTTCAGCTCGCCGTCGACCAGCGCCACCAGGTCGTCACTGGTCATGGTCAGCCGGATCTCGGCCCGCTCCGGGGGCGCCCCCGGCACCGTGCGCACCTGCTGAATCCGGCCGTCCTGGAGGCGGCCGAGGAACGTGGTGTCCAGGTCGGTGACACGGCAGCTCAGCGAGCGGTCGAGGGCGGCGGCGCCGCGCACGTCCCCGCCCGCTCGCGCGAGGGTGTCCGACAGTCGGTCGAGTGCTCGGCGGCACTCCTCGATCGTGCTCATCGCGACCGACCGTACCGCAGGGCCGCCTGGCGCCGGTGGAGGGGCGGGACGGGGTAGCGTCGGGGGCATGAACGAGCCGATGACGGGGCCCGGGGGCGGCCCCGAGGGGGCGCCCGAGCAGGGCGGCCCGGCGACCGGAGGCCCGCTGGGGGTGGAGCGCGCGGCCACCGGGCGCCCGGAGGTCGACGAGGTGCTCCGGCGGCTGGCCGACGCGGACCACCTCGCCGTCGAGGAACACCTCGCGGTGTACGAGGATGTGCACGGGGGACTGCGCGAGGCCCTGGCCGCGCTCGACGCGCGACCGGGACCGCCGCCCCCCGCCGGGCCCCCGGGCCACGGCGGTCGTCCGGCCGCCGCCCCCGAGTGAGTCCGGGTTCCCGGGCCCCCGGGCCGCCGCACCGAACGCCGTACGACAACAGGAGCTGAACCACACGTGGCACGACGCCGACTGGACGCGGAGCTGGTGCGCCGGAAGCTGGCCCGTTCCCGCGAGCACGCGAGCCAGCTGATCGCCGCCGGCCGGGTGACCGTCGGCGGGGCCACCGCCACCAAGCCGGCCACCCAGGTCGAGACCAGCGCGGCCGTGGTCGTCACCAAGGACGACAGCGACCCCGAGTACGTCTCGCGCGGCGGGCACAAGCTCGCCGGGGCGCTGGCGGCCTTCGTGCCGCGGGGGCTGCGGGTCGAGGGCCGCCGGGCGCTCGACGCGGGCGCCTCCACGGGCGGCTTCACCGATGTGCTGCTGCGGTCGGGGGCCGCCCGGGTGGTCGCCGTGGACGTCGGCTACGGCCAACTCGCCTGGTCCCTGCAGAGCGACGAGCGGGTGATCGTCAAGGACCGCACCAATGTGCGGGAACTGACCCTGGAGGACATCGACGGGACGCCGGTCGACCTGATCGTCGGCGATCTGTCGTTCATCCCGCTCGGCCTGGTGCTGCCCGCCCTGGTGCGGTGCGCCGCGCCCGACGCGGACCTGGTGCTGATGGTCAAGCCGCAGTTCGAGGTGGGCAAGGAGCGGCTCGGCAGCGGTGGGGTGGTGCGCAGCCCGGAGCTGCGCGCGGAGGCGGTGAAGGCCGTGGCGGGGCAGGCGGCCGCGCTGGGCCTGGGGGTGCTCGGGGTCACCGCCAGTCCGCTGCCCGGGCCGTCCGGCAATGTCGAGTACTTTCTGTGGCTGCGCGCCGGGGCGCCCGCACTCGACCCGCACGATGTTGACCGCGCAGTGGCGGAGGGGCCGCGTTGACGACGACTGAGGCAGCAGCACGCACCGTATTCCTGCTCGCGCACACCGGCCGGCCGGCCGCCGTGCGCAGCGCCGAGCTCGTCGTCCAGGGGCTGCTCCGCAGCGGCCTGGGGGTACGGGTGCTGGCCGAGGAGGCGGCGGACCTGCCGCTGCCGTCCGAGGTGGAGGCGGTCCGGGCCGCGCCGGACTGCCTGACCGGCTGCGAACTGCTGATCGTGCTGGGTGGGGACGGGACGCTGCTGCGCGGCGCGGAGCTGGCCCGCGCCTCGGGGGTGCCGCTGCTGGGGGTGAACCTGGGCCGGGTCGGCTTCCTCGCCGAGGCGGAGCGCGACGACCTCGACAAGGTGGTGGACCGGGTCGTCACCCGCTCCTACGAGGTCGAGGAGCGGATGACCCTCGATGTGGTGGTGCGCACCGACGGGCGGATCGTGCACACCGACTGGGCCCTCAACGAGGCGTCCGTGGAGAAGGCGGCGCGGGAGCGGCTGCTGGAGGTCGTCACCGAGGTCGACGGCCGGCCCGTATCGCGTTTCGGTGGCGACGGTGTGGTGTGCGCGACGCCCACGGGGTCCACGGCGTACGCGTTCTCAGCCGGCGGGCCGGTGGTGTGGCCGGAGGTGGAGGCGCTGCTGATGGTGCCGATCAGCGCCCATGCCCTGTTCGCGAAGCCGCTGGTCACCGCCCCGGACTCGGTGCTCGCCGTGGAGGTGCAGCCGCAGACCCCCAACGGTGTGCTGTGGTGCGACGGGCGGCGGACGGTCGAGCTGCCGGCGGGCGCGCGCGTGGAGGTGCGGCGCGGGGTGGTGCCGGTGCTGCTGGCGCGGCTTCACCACGCGTCGTTCACCGACCGGCTGGTGGCGAAGTTCGCGCTGCCGGTCGCGGGTTGGCGCGGCGCGCCGCACTGACGGCGGTTCGGGACCGGGCCCGGGAGACCTGCTCGGGACGGTCCCGGCGGGCCCTCGGGAGGAGCCCTCGGCCGGGCCCCCGGTCGGGCCCCCGGTCGGGACCTCCGGACGTCCCGCGGAGTGAGCGGGCGGGGAGCACGTCGCGCGGCGGCCTCGGAACCTCGTAAGGTCGTGTCCGTGTTGGAGGAGATGCGCATACGGTCGCTCGGGGTCATCGACGACGCCGTCGTCGAGTTGTCGCCCGGCTTCACCGCGGTCACCGGCGAGACCGGCGCGGGCAAGACGATGGTCGTCACCAGCCTCGGCCTGCTGCTCGGTGGCCGCGCCGACCCCGCGCTGGTGCGGATCGGCGCCAAGGCCGCGGTCGTCGAGGGGCGGATCACCGTCCCCTCCGACGCCCCGGCCGCCGTACGGGCCGAGGAGGCGGGCGCCGAGCTGGACGACGGCGCGCTGCTCATCAGCCGTACGATCTCGGCCGAGGGCCGCTCCCGTGCGCATCTGGGCGGGCGGTCGGTGCCGGTGGGCCTCCTCGGGGAGCTCGCCGAGGACCTAGTGGCCGTCCACGGCCAGACGGATCAGCAGGGGCTGCTGCGGCCCGCCCGGCAGCGGCAGGCGCTCGACCGGTACGCGGGCGACGCGGTGGCCGTGCCGCTGGAGAAGTACGCGGCCGCGCACCGCCGGCTGCGGGCCGTCGCCGGCGAACTCGACGAACTGGTCACCCGGGCCCGGGAGCGGGCCCAGGAGGCGGACCTGCTGCGCTTCGGGCTCGACGAGATCGCCGCGGCCGAGCCGCAGCCCGGCGAGGACGTCGAACTCGCCGCGGAGGCCGAGCGGCTCGGGCACGCCGAGGCGCTGGCGTCGGCCGCCACCGCCGGGCACCGCGCGCTGGCCGGCGACCCCGAGGACCCCGAGGGCGTGGACGCGGCCACGCTGGTGGCCGGCGCGCACCGCGCCCTGGAGGCCGTGCGCTCCCACGACCCGGCGCTCGCCGCGCTGTCCGACCGCATCGGCGAGATCGGCATCCTGCTGTCCGACGCGGCCGGTGAACTCGCCGGGTACGCCGACGACCTGGACGCCGATCCGCGGCGGCTGGCCGCCGTCGAGGAGCGGCGCGCCGTGCTCGCGCACCTGACGCGCAAGTACGGGGAGGACGTCGAGGCCGTGCTGGAGTGGGCCGAGCGGAGCGCGGCGCGCCTGGCCGAGCTGGAGGGCGACGACACGCGGATCGCCGAGCTGACCGCGGAGCGGGACGCGCTCCGGGCCGAGCTGGCGGAGCTGGCGACGGCGCTCAGCGAGGCCCGTACGGAGGCGGCGCGGCGGTTCGCCGACGCCGTGACCGAGGAGCTCGCCTCGCTGGCCATGCCGCACGCGCGGGTCACGGTCGCCATCCGGCAGACCGACGACCCGGACGGGCTCGACGTCGGCGGCCGGACGGTGGCGTTCGGGGCGTCCGGCGTGGACGAGGTCGAGCTGCTGCTCGCGCCGCACCCCGGGGCGCCGGCGCGGCCGATCGCCAAGGGGGCGTCGGGCGGCGAGCTGTCGCGGGTGATGCTCGCGGTGGAGGTGGTCTTCGCGGGCTCCGACCCGGTGCCCACGTATCTCTTCGACGAGGTGGACGCCGGCGTCGGCGGCAAGGCGGCGGTCGAGGTGGGCCGGCGGCTCGCCCGGCTCGCCCAGTCCGCGCAGGTCGTGGTGGTCACGCACCTGCCGCAGGTGGCGGCGTTCGCGGACCGGCACCTGGTGGTCGAGAAGACCCACGACGGGTCGGTCACCCGCAGCGGCGTGCAGGTGATGGAGGGCGAGGACCGGGTCCGGGAGCTGTCGCGGATGCTCGCCGGGCAGGAGGACTCGCGGGTGGCGCGGGCCCACGCGGAGGAGCTGCTGGCGGCGGCGAGGTCGGCGGACCTCTGAGGCGGCCCCGCGAGCGGGCGGCCGCCGGGACCGGTCGATCGTCAGGGCCGGGCGTGCTTCGAAACCGGTCGATCGTGAAGGCCGGGCGTTCGTCAGGGCCGGGCGTTCGTCGAAGCCCGGCGTTCGTCGGAGCGAGCCGCGCGGGCCGGCGCGCCCGGGGCGGTGACCCGTCCCGGTGACAGCCCGCGGCCGGCCCGTCATCCGGATGGGTGGACCGTACGGCGCGCTCGTCCGGCGGCGGTGCGGAAACGATGCCGTGGCCGGGTCCGGCCGGTCCCGGGATGTCGGTGGCGGCTGGCATGCTGGGGCCCGCACCCACAGAGCCGACCCCACAGAGCCGACCACAGCCGACCCCCAGAGCCGTCGACGCCGACTCAGGAGCGCCGCCCCGTGAGCAGCACACCGGTCCCGCCGCACGGACAATCCCCCCTGCACGTCGTCCACGTGCTGGGCCGGGGCGGCGCGGGCAGCGGCGCGCACGTCCGCTCGCTGGCGGCCGGGCTGGTGGCCCGCGGGGTGCGGGTCACGGTCTGCGCGGCGCCGGACGCCGGGCAGGCGTACGACTTCGCGGGCGCCGGGGCCCGGTTCACCCCGCTGCCGCCGTGCACCGACCCGGTGACCGTGGCCGCGCTGCGGTCGGTGTGCGCGACCGCGGACCTGGTGCACGCGCACGGGGTGAACGCCGCGCTGCGCGCCTCCCTGGCCCTGAGCGGCCGGCCGGCGCCCCTGGTCGTCACCTGGCACACCAAGGCGTACGCGCGGGGGGCCAGGGCCCCCGTGGTGCGCCTGATGGAGCGGCGGGCGGCCCGGGCGGCGTCCGTGGTGCTCGGGGTCTCCTCCGAACTGGTGGACCGCGCGCGCCGGCGGGGCGCCCGGGACGCCCGGCTGGCCCCCGTGGCAGTGCCCGCGCCCCGTACGGAGGACGGGGGAGCGCAGCGGGAGTTCGAGGTCGAGGACCGCCGGCTGCACAAGGCGCGGGCGGAGCTGGGCGCCGTGGACCGGCCGCTGCTGCTGGCCGTGGGCCGCCTGGAGCCCAGCCAGGGCTTCACGACGCTGCTGGACGCCGCGCACGCGTGGTGCGGGCTCGATCCGCAGCCGCTGGTCGCCGTCGCCGGCGAGGGCTCGCAGCGGGCCGCGCTCCAGCGGCGCGTCGACGCCGAGGCGCTGCCGGTGCGGCTGCTGGGGCGGCGCGAGGACGTGCCGGAGCTGTTGGCGGCGGCCGACGTCGCGGTGCTCACCAGCCGCTGGGAGGCCCGGTCGCTGCTCGCCCAGGAGGCGCTGCGGGCGGGCGTGCCGCTGGTGGCCACCGCGGTCGGGGGCATCCGGGAACTGGTGGGCGACGCGGCGGAGCTCGTGCCGTACGGCGACGCGGTGGCGCTCGCGCGGGCCGTGGGGCGGCTGCTGGCCGAGCCGGAGCGGGGCGCGGCGCTCGCGGCGAAGGGCCGGGCGCAGATGGCCGGCTGGCCGACGGAGGACGACACGGTGGCGCAGGTGCTGAGCGTGTACGACGAGTTGGTGTCGGCGGGCGGGACGGTTCGCCGGGGGTGAGTCGGTGGAGGCCGAGAACTCCCGGCCCCCTTCCGGCCGGTGCGCTCCCGGCACCGGAACCGTTCGTGCCGGGGGAGCGTCAGGAGACGTGGCGGCGGGCGTGGAGGGCCAGGTTGAGGGCGAGGACCGTCTGCGGGTCGTCCAGGTCCGCCGCCAGCAGATGGGAGATCCGCGCCAGCCGGTCGTAGAGCGTCTGGCGGTTGAGGTGCAGCTCCCGCGCCGTCTCGGCCTTGCGGCCGGCGTGGGCCAGATACGCCTCCAGCGTCGGCACCAGCGGCGGCCGGGCGCTCCGGTCGTGCGCCAGCAGCGGCCCCAGCGCGCGGTCGACGAAGGCCGCGAGGTCCGGGTGCTCCCGCAGCCGCCACAGCAGCAGGTCGATGTCCAGGCGCCGCGCGTCGTACCAGGGCCTGGGCGGCAGCACCTGCGCGGCGGCGGCCGCCTCGGCGGCGTGCCGCAGCCCCGGCCCGGTCCGCGCCCAGCCCCCGGCCACGCCGGCGACCACGGCCGGCTGGCGGGCGTCGGCGCGGGCCAGCCCGGCGCGGTCGAGCCCGGCCCGCAGGGCCGCGGCGACCCGGTCGGCCACCTGCTCCCGGTCGGCCTCGGCGCGCAGCCCGACCAGCAGCGGAACCCGGCCCTCCACGGGCCGTACGCCCAGGAGCACCGGCAGTCCCACCGCCACGAGCTCCTCCTGCGCGGCCCGGACGAGCACCGCCCAGTCGCCCGGCGGGATCAGCTCCGCGGGCAGCCGCATCACGAGCGGCAGCAGCAGCTCGCCGGGCGGGCGGAAGCCCAGCGCCGCCGCCCGCGCGGGGGCGGCGGCCGCGTCGACGCGGCCCTCGGCGAGATCGGTGAGGAAGTCGCCGCGGCCCCGGGCGGCCAGCTCCTCTTCCTGGCGGGCCTGCATCAGGACGACCGCGAGCAGCCCCGCGGTGCGCTCGGCCGCCATCCGGTGGACCGGCGCCAGGGCGGTGTCCACCGGCAGCACCACCAGCCGGGCCCGTACGGCACCGGGGCCGGGGCCGCCGCCCGGCACGTCCACGGCCACCCCTCCGGCGACGCACTCCGTCACCCCGCCGGCCGCCCCGCCGGGTGCGCCGCCCGGCACCCCGCCCGGCGCCGTACCGGCCGTGCTGTCGGCGGACTTGGGGGCCGCCGCCGTACGACGTCCCGCGCGGGGGCCGCGCAGCCCCTCCCACACCCGGAGCGCCTCACCGGCCGCCGGCCCGCCCGCCGCGTACAGCAGCCGGCCGTCGGCGGTCTCCAGGAAGACGGGGTTGCCGGCGAAGTCGGCGAGCAGCCCGAGCACCTCCGGCGCGCCCCCGCCCCGCAACAGGGTGTCCGTGCAGCGGCGGTGCACGTCCTCGGCGCTGCGCAGCATGGCGTAGTGCCCGTTGACGATCTCGGTGTGGATCTCCTCAGTGACGGCGACGAACGGCACCTCGTGATGGAGCTGCACCAGCGGCAGCCCGCACACGTCCGCGCTCTCCACCAGGGCGCGGGGCAGCTCCGTGAACCGGGTGCCCAGCTCGACCACGAGCGCGGCGATCCCCCGCTGCGCGAGCCGCCGGACGAACGCCCGCTGGTCGGCGGCGCGGTCCCCGATGCCGATGCCGGTGGTCAGCAGCAGTTCGCCGCCCTTGAGGAGGGCGGCGATGTTGGGCGCCTCGCCGGCGTGCACCCAGCGCACCTCGCGGTCCAGCCGGTCCCCGCGGGCCACGACCTCGGGCAGTCCGCGCCGCAGCGCGGGCAGCTCCAGCGCGCGCCGCACGGTGATCCCGGCCCGAGGTTCCATGCGCCGGACGCTACCCCGCGCCCCGGCCCCCGGGCCATCCGCGCCCGTCTCCGGGGGCCTGCCCCGGGAACGCCCGTGGCCTGCCCCGGAACGCCCGGCGCCGGCCCGGAACGCCCGGCACCGGGCCGGAACACCCGGCGTCGGCCCGGGAACGTGCCGCGCGTCAGCCGCCGTACGCGCCGGAGGCCGTCAGCCGGAGGGCCGTGTCGATCAGCGGCACATGGCTGAACGCCTGGGGGAAGTTGCCCACCTGGCGCTGGAGGCGGGGGTCCCACTCCTCGGCGAGCAGGCCCAGGTCGTTGCGGAGGGAGAGGAGCTTCTCGAAGAGCTTGCGGGCCTCGTCCACGCGACCGATCATCGCCAGGTCGTCCGCGAGCCAGAACGAGCAGGCGAGGAAGGCGCCCTCGTCGCCCTCCAGGCCGTCGACGCCCGCCTCCTCACCGGCGGTGGGGTAGCGCAGGACGAAGCCGTCCTCGGTGGCGAGCTCGCGCTGGATGGCCTCGATGGTGCCGATGACCCGCTTGTCGTCCGGCGGCAGGAAGCCCATCTGCGGAATGAGCAGCAGGGAGGCGTCGAGCTCCTTCGACCCGTAGGACTGGGTGAAGGTGTTGCGCTCCTTGTCGTAGCCCTTCTCGCAGACGTCCCGGTGGATCTCGTCGCGCAGCTCGCGCCACCGGTCCAGGGGGCCGTCCACGTCGCCGGACTCGATGAGCTTGACCGTGCGGTCGACCGCGACCCACGCCATGACCTTGGAGTGGACGAAGTGGCGGCGCGGTCCGCGCACCTCCCAGATGCCCTCGTCCGGCTCGTTCCAGTGGTCCTCCAGGTACTGGATCAGCTTGAGCTGCAGCAGGGAGGCGTAGTCGTTGCGGGCCAGCCCCGTCATATGGGCCAGGTGCAGCGCCTCGGTGACCTCGCCGTAGACGTCCAGCTGGAGCTGGTGCGCCGCGCCGTTGCCGACCCGCACCGGCCGGGAGTTCTCGTAGCCGGGCAGCCAGTCCAGCTCGGTCTCGCCGAGCTCCCGCTCGCCCGCGATGCCGTACATGATCTGCAGGTTCTCCGGGTCGCCGGCGACCGCGCGCAGCAGCCACTCGCGCCAGGCGCGGGCCTCCTCGCGGTAGCCGGTGCGCAGCAGCGAGGAGAGGGTGATCGCGGCGTCCCGCAGCCAGGTGAAGCGGTAGTCCCAGTTCCGTACGCCGCCGATCTCCTCGGGCAGCGAGGTGGTGGGGGCGGCGACGATGCCCCCGGTGGGGGCGTAGGTGAGGGCCTTCAGCGTGATCAGCGAGCGGACCACCGCGTCGCGGTAGGGGCCGTGGTAGGTGCAGTGCTCCACCCAGTCCCGCCAGAAGTTCTCCGTCGCCTCCAGCGAGGCCTCCGGCTCCGGCAGGGCGGGCGGCTCCTTGTGGGAGGGCTGCCAGCTGATGGTGAAGGCGATCCGGTCGCCGGGCGAGACGGTGAAGTCGGAGTAGGTGGTCAGGTCCTTGCCGTAGGTCTCCGCCTCGGTGTCCAGCCACACCGAGTCGGGGCCGGCCACCGCGACCGTACGGCTGTCGACCTTGTGCACCCACGGCACCACCCAGCCGTAGGAGAAACGCATCCGCAGCGCCGAGCGCATCGGCACCCGGCCGCTGACGCCCTCCACGATCCGAATGAGCTGGGGCGCGCCGTCCCGGGGCGGCATGAAATCGATCACGCGCACCGTGCCGCGCGGAGTGTCCCATTCCGATTCGAGCACGAGCGAATCGCCTCGATAGCGCCGGCGGTCCGCCACCGGCGGGGTGCCGCCGGGCGGATAGGCCGGGCCCAGTCTCCAGTAGCCGTTCTCATCCGTGCCCAGCAGGCCGGCGAAGACGGCATGGGAGTCGAAGCGGGGCAGGCACAGCCAGTCGGCCGTCCCGTCCCGGCAGACGAGGGCGGCGGTCTGCATATCTCCGATGAGTGCGTAATCCTCGATACGCCCGGCCACGTGCATCTCCAGTCGAACGGCCACGGGCGCCCGTCGGGGCGCTCTTGCGGTCAAGGGATCATTGACGAGCTCTTGTACCCGGAGCGGGCGGGGATAGTGCCGTGCCGGCCGGCTCGCTGCGTGTGTCCGAGCAGGATACGACGCGCCCCAGTGATCCGCGCGGTGATCCGTACGACGGGTTCCGCGATGATCCGCACGGTCCGGGGCGGCCGACGCGATGAGCCGATCGGGTGGGCTGCATCAGACCACCGTACGTCCCGTGCCTCGCGTGTGGCCGGACGCGGGCTCGCCCGGTCGCTGATACCCTGGTAGCCCGTGGACCGGTGGGACCTGAAACCCCCGAACCGCAGCGACGGCTCCCCGAAGATCCGGGGCCGGGCCGACTCGCATTCACCTCGCGACCACGGGAGCCCCCTCTTGGCACTGCCGCCCAAATCCATGACGACCAAGCACCTCTTCGTCACCGGGGGTGTCGCCTCCTCGCTCGGCAAGGGGCTCACCGCCTCCAGCCTGGGCGCGCTGCTCAAGGCGCGAGGCCTGCGGGTCACGATGCAGAAGCTCGACCCGTATCTGAACGTCGACCCCGGCACCATGAACCCGTTCCAGCACGGCGAGGTGTTCGTCACCAACGACGGCGCCGAGACCGACCTGGACATCGGCCACTACGAGCGCTTCCTCGACGTCGACCTCGACGGCTCCGCCAACGTCACCACCGGCCAGGTGTACTCCACGGTCATCGCCAAGGAGCGGCGCGGCGAGTACCTCGGTGACACCGTGCAGGTCATCCCGCACATCACCAACGAGATCAAGCACCGCATCCGCCGGATGGCCACCGACGACGTCGACGTCGTGATCACCGAGGTCGGCGGCACCGTCGGCGACATCGAGTCGCTGCCCTTCCTGGAGGCCGTCCGCCAGGTCCGGCACGAGGTCGGCCGCGACAACGTCTTCTTCGTCCATGTCTCGCTGCTGCCCTACATCGGCCCCTCCGGCGAGCTGAAGACCAAGCCGACCCAGCACTCCGTCGCCGCGCTGCGCAACATCGGCATCCAGCCCGACGCCATCGTGCTGCGGGCCGACCGCGAGGTCCCGCAGTCCATCAAGCGCAAGATCTCGCTGATGTGCGACGTGGACGAGGCCGCCGTGGTCGCCGCCATCGACGCCAAGTCGATCTACGACATCCCCAAGGTGCTGCACGCCGAGGGCCTGGACGCCTATGTGGTGCGCCGGATCGACCTGCCGTTCCGCGATGTGGACTGGACCCAGTGGGACGACCTGCTCAAGCGGGTCCACCAGCCCGCGCACGAGGTCAAGGTCGCCCTGGTCGGCAAGTACATCGACCTGCCGGACGCCTACCTCTCGGTCACCGAGGCGCTGCGCGCCGGCGGCTTCGCCAACAACGCCCGCGTCAAGATCAAGTGGGTCACCTCCGACGACTGCCGGACCGCGGCCGGCGCCAAGGCGCAGCTCGGTGACGTGGACGCGATCTGCGTCCCCGGCGGCTTCGGCGACCGCGGCGTGGACGGCAAGGTCTCCGCGATCACCTTCGCCCGGGAGAACAAGATCCCGCTGCTGGGTCTGTGCCTCGGCCTCCAGTGCGTGGTCATCGAGGCCGCGCGCAACCTGGCCGGCATCGAGGGCGCCAACTCCACGGAGTTCGAGCCCGCCACCGCGCACCCGGTGATCTCCACCATGGCCGAGCAGCTCGACATCGTCGCCGGCGAGGGCGACATGGGCGGCACCATGCGGCTCGGCCTGTACCCGGCCAAGCTCGCCGAGGGCTCGATCGTCCGCGAGGTCTACGGCGACCAGCCGTACGTGGAGGAGCGCCACCGCCACCGCTACGAGGTCAACAACGCCTACCGCGGCGAGCTGGAGAAGACCGGGCTGCTGTTCTCCGGCACCTCCCCGGACAACAAGCTGGTGGAGTACGTCGAGTACCCGCGCGAGGTCCACCCCTACCTCGTCGCCACCCAGGCGCACCCGGAGCTGAAGTCCCGGCCGACGCGTCCGCACCCGCTCTTCGCCGGCCTGGTGAAGGCGGCCGTCGAGCGCCAGCAGGGGGCGAAGGCCGCCAAGGGCGCGAAGGGCTGATCCGGCCGCCCGGCCGTTACGGTTGACCGGGGTGGGGTCCTCGCGACCCCCCCCCGGCACTGTTGTTTCTGCTTGTTTTTGCGTGGATTCGCGGAGGGCATCTCAGCCATGGGTGAGCACATCGAGCCGCTGCAGGACACCGCCGAGGAGTGGCGGGTGACCGCCACCCGCCGGCCCTTCCAGGGCGCCAAGACGGGGGTGCGCACCGATGACGTGGTGATGCCCGACGGCTCGGTCGTCACCCGCGACTACCAGACGCACCCCGGCTCGGTCGCGGTCCTCGCCCTCGACGACGAGGACCGGGTCATCGTGCTGAAGCAGTACCGGCACCCGGTGCGCCACAAGCTCTGGGAGATCCCCGCCGGCCTGCTGGACGTGCCGGGGGAGAACCCGCTGCACGCGGCGCAGCGGGAGCTGTACGAGGAGGCGCACGTCAAGGCCGAGGACTGGCGGGTCCTCGCCGATGTCTACCCCACCCCGGGCGGCTGCGACGAGGCGGTGCGGATCTTCCTGGCGCGGGACCTGTCCGCGGTGGAGGGCGAGCGCTTCGAGGTCGCCGAGGAGGAGGCGGACATGGAGATCGCCCGGGTCTCGGTGGCCGAGCTGGTCCGCGGCGTCCTGGCGGGCCGGCTGCACAACAACTGCCTGGTGCTGGGCGTGCTCGCGCTCCAGGCCGCGCGCGGCGAGGGCGGCTACGAGGGGCTGCGGCCGGCGGAGGCGCCCTGGCCGGCGCGCCCCTTCGCGTCCTGAGGGCACCCGCCCGGGAGGTGCCGTCGGCCTCCTGCCGGCCGAGCGCCCGGGAGGCGGCGCGGGTCGGCGCGAGGCGGTGCGCTGATCCGATGCGGTGATTTTCCGCCCCGTCGGCCGCCCCGCCCCGCCCTTGGCATCGCGCAGGGTGAACTACGCTCGGTGCGGGGACGTTCTCGGCCCTCCGGTTCCCGCGCGGCCGTCCCGCGCGCCACCGGGGAGCGCCGGCGCGCCCCAGCGAATCAGTCGGAGATCAGAGGGTCCCCATCGCCCGCCCGTATCCCGCGCGGCGGGCTCGTGCAGGCGGACGACGGGAGCGTGCCCCGTGACGGAACAGGCGGTCCAGACCGCACAGCCCTCCACGGCGGCGCGCCACCCCTCCCCCCGGCCGCCCGCCCCGGCCGCCCACGCCTTCGTCGGGCGCGCCCGTGAGCTGGAGGAGCTGCGGGCCGACATCGCTCGTACGGGGCTCGACACCCTCTCCGGCCGCAAGGCCGCCCGCGGCCGCGTGCTGCTGATCGCCGGCCGCCCCGGCTCCGGCCGCACCGCGCTGGCCGAGGAGTTCGTACGGCGCCGGGTGGCGGCCGGGGAGTACCCCGACGGGGTGCTGCGGGGCCGGCTCACGGAGCCCGGCGGGCGCCCGGTGCCCATCGGGCGGATCGCCCGCGACCTGCTCGGCGCGCTCGGGGTGGCGGCCCCGCCCGGCGCCGACGACGACGAGCTGACCGCCGCGCTGCGGGCCGCGCTGGCGGGGCGGCGGGCGCTGCTGCTGCTCGAGGACGCCGCCGACGCCGAGCAGGTGGACGCGCTGATCCCGGACGAGCCGCGGTGCCTGGTGCTGGTCACCTCCGGCGGCCCGCTGACCGGCATTCCGGACGTGCGGCCGTGCACGCTCGGCGGGCTGGACGTGCGGGCGGCCGTGGCCTTTCTCACCCGTTACGCCGGCGACACCCGGATCACCTGCGACCCGCGGGCCGCCGAGGCGCTGGTGGAGGAGTGCGCCGCCCAGCCGGCGGCGCTGGCCCTGGCGGGCGGCTGGCTGGCGGCCCGCCCCAAGGCGTCGGTGGCCGATCTGGCCCGGCGGCTGCGCGACCGCCCGCCGCGGATCGCCCCGGAGGGCCCGCTGCTGCGGGTCTTCGAACTCGTCCACGAGTCGATGCCCCAGCCCGCGGCCCGGCTGCTGCGGCTGCTCACCCTGGCTCCGGCCGGCCATGTGGACGCGCACATCGCCTCCGCGCTGGCCGGCTGCTCGGTGTCGGCGGCCCAGACGGCCCTGGACGACTTCGTCCGCCAGGGGCTGCTGCGGCCCGTGCCGACGGAGCGGGCGGCCCCGCTGTACCGGCTGCCGGGCTGTCTGGCGCCGCTGCTGCGCGGCCCCCTGGCGGAGCTGGAGCGGCCCGCCGAGGTGCAGCTGGCCCGCGCCCGGATGCTGGAGCGCACGGTCCGTCAACTGCGCTCCTGCTGGGCCACCACGGAGCCGGTGGGCTCCCCGGCGCGCAAGAAGCTGGCCGGGCTGCCGCGCGCCCTGCGGTTCGCCTCGGCGGGCGCGGCGGCCCAGTGGCTGGACTCCCGGCTGCCGGCCCTGCTGGCCGCCGCCCGCCTCGCGGTCGAGGACGGGGATCTGGACACTCTGGCGCGGCGGCTGGTGGCCGCGCTGGCGCGGGCGCTGACCGCCCACCGGGGCGCCGAGGCCGCGGCCCCGGAGCTGTATCCGCTGCACCAGCTCGTGCTGGACGTGGCCGAGCGGCGGAACCTGCACCTGGAGCGGGCGGCGGCGCTGCTCAACCTCGCCGACCTGGACGCGGGGGCCGGCCGCACCCGGGAGGCGCTGCCGCGCTACCGCGCCGCCCTGGACGCGGCGCGGGCCGCCGCGGACCCGCTGCTGACCGGCCGCGCCCTGGAGTCCCTGGGCGGCGGCTACCAGGAGCTGGGCGACTGGCAGCGCTCGGCGGACTGGTACGGGCGGGCCCTGTCGCTGCGGCTGTCCCGGGGCGAACTGGCCGACGAGGCGCGGCTGTACGGGCGGCTCGGCGCCGTCCAGGGCCAGGCCGGCCGGTGGGGCGAGGCGCTGCGCTCCTGGCGCGCCGCGGCGGCCGCGTACCGGCGGCTGCGGGACGCCCGGGGCTATGCCCGCGCGCTGGCCGAGACGGCCCGGGTGCAGGAGTACGCGGGGCGGCCGGAGGACTCGCTGCGCACCTGCCGGGAGGCGCTGGCCTGCGCCCGGGCGGCGCGGGACGAGCGGCTGGAGGCGGCCGTGCAGCTGCGGCTGGCCGACGCCCTGGACCGGCTGCACGACGGCGCGGCGGCCCGGCTGCACCGCTCGGCCGCCCAGCGGCTGCTGGCGCAGCTGCGGCGGGAGGCGGGCGATGAGACCGTGGGATCGGTGGGGGCGGTGTGCCCGGTGGGGGCCGGTGCACCAGGGGAAACACCCGAAACAGGGGAAGAGTGTGGCGCGAACCCATCCTCCGCCTACGAAATCCGCAGTAGCTAGCTGACAGATTCATGCTTTGCAAGGCTAGACAGAGCGACATCCTTCATTAGACTGGGTGAGCCGCGCCAGTAGCGGTCGTATCCGGTATGCAGTCGCATGTCCGTTTTTGTCGTAATACCCCCAATTTCAAGGACCGTGATCGACGTGAAGGTCGGCATCCCCCGCGAGGTCAAGAACAACGAGTTCCGCGTGGCCATCACGCCCCCCGGCGTGCATGAGCTGGTGCGCAACGGCCACCAGGTCTTCGTCGAGCGCGGTGCCGGTCTCGGCTCCTCGATCACGGACGAGGAGTACGTCGGCGCCGGCGCGACCATCCTCGACACCGCCGACGAGGTCTGGGCCACCGCCGATCTGCTGCTGAAGGTCAAGGAGCCGATCGCGGAGGAGTACCACCGCCTCCGCAAGGACCAGACCCTCTTCACCTACCTCCACCTCGCCGCGTCCCGCGAGTGCACCGACGCGCTGCTGGAGTCCGGCACCACCGCCATCGCGTACGAGACGGTCGAGCTCGCCAACCGCGCGCTGCCGCTGCTCGCCCCGATGTCCGAGGTCGCGGGCCGGCTCGCCCCGCAGGTCGGCGCCTACCACCTGATGCGCTCGGCCGGCGGCCGCGGCGTGCTGCCGGGCGGCGTCCCCGGTGTCGCCCCGGCCAAGGCCGTCGTCATCGGCGGCGGCGTCTCCGGCTGGAACGCGGCCCAGATCGCCATCGGCATGGGCTTCCACGTCACCCTGCTCGACCGCGACATCAACAAGCTGCGCGAGGCCGACAAGGTCTTCGGCACCAAGATCAAGACGATCGTCTCCAACGCCTACGAGCTGGAGAAGGCCGTCCTCGACGCCGACCTGGTCATCGGCGCCGTGCTGATCCCGGGCGCCAAGGCGCCCAAGCTCGTCACCAACGAGCTGGTCTCCCGCATGAAGGCGGGAAGTGTCCTTGTCGACATCGCGATCGACCAGGGCGGCTGCTTCGAGGACTCCCGGCCGACCACCCACGCGGAGCCGACCTTCCAGGTCCACGACTCCATCTTCTACTGCGTGGCCAACATGCCGGGCGCCGTGCCCAACACCTCCACCTACGCGCTGACCAACGCCACGCTGCCCTACATCGTGGAGCTGGCCAACCGGGGCTGGAAGGAGGCGCTGCGCCGCGACGCCGCGCTCGCCAAGGGCCTCAACACCCATGAGGGACAGGTCGTTTACGGCCCCGTCGCCGAGGCCCACAACCTCTCCTCGGTGGACCTCCACTCGCTCCTCGGCTGACGTCGCGGGCCGGTCGCGCGCTCGGGTCGCGCCGCGTCGCGTGCCGGTCCCGCGTCGGCCGAGGTGTGCCGTGGACGGCTTTCCACCCGCCCGGGTGGAAAGCCGTCCGAAACGGTGTCAACACCCACCGTCAACAACGCCAATACGGCGTGTCCGGCCGGGCCTTGTTCCTCGAGGTCCGGCCGGAGGTGTGCCCGGACGCGGTGCGGGCCGGTGGAGCCGGCCGCCGGACGTCGGGCAACTCGCCGAGAAAATCCCGTTTCGACCGGTTCACGAGGTCGCGAAACCTCGGGGTTGCGGCCCTTACAGCCTTGACAAGACGGTGTTCGATTGCCGACACATCGTGCCGGGTCCGGTGGATTGTGTTGCTGTGAACCATCGACACGCCATAGAGTCGCCAACCGTCGGCATGGTGCCACGCTGACCTATCGATAAGTTTCCTGGTCACATCCAAGGAGGTAAGACGACTTGTGAATGAGTCGACATTTACTCCCGGGGGTGGTCAGCCAGGAATGGCTTCGCGGGGCCAGAGTCCCAGGGGACTCGCGGCTGTCGGCTCCGTCGCCGTCCACACCTTCGCAGCCCACCAGAGCATGACAGCCCACCAGAGCATGGACGGCCATCACGTGAACGCCATGGCCGGCGATCAGAGCGGCGGGGACTCCGCCCGCCTCGCCGACTACGACGAACTGCCCGAGGGTCACTTCTACGACCCCGACGCGGAGTACGAGCCCGACCCCGAGTACGCGGCCACCCTCGCCCCCGACGCCGCGCGTCAGCGGCGCGAGCGGATCGGCCCCACCGGGCGGCCCCTGCCGTACTTCCCGATCCCGGGCCCCCTGACCGACCACGGTCCCGCGAAGATCATCGCGATGTGCAACCAGAAGGGCGGGGTCGGCAAGACCACCTCGACCATCAACCTGGGTGCCGCGCTCGCCGAGTACGGCCGCCGGGTGCTGCTGGTCGACTTCGACCCCCAGGGCGCGCTCTCCGTCGGACTGGGCGTCAACCCCATGGAGCTCGACCTCACCGTCTACAACCTGCTCATGGAGCGGGGCATGTCGGCGGACGAGGTGCTGCTCAAGACGGCCGTGCCGAACATGGACCTGCTGCCCAGCAATATCGATTTGTCAGCGGCCGAGGTTCAACTCGTCAGCGAGGTGGCCCGGGAGTCGACCCTGCAGCGGGCGCTCAAGCCCCTGATGGCCGACTACGACTACATCGTGATCGACTGTCAGCCCTCGCTCGGCCTGCTCACCGTCAACGCGCTCACCGCCGCGCACAAGGTGATCGTGCCGCTCGAGTGCGAGTTCTTCGCGCTGCGCGGTGTGGCGCTGCTCACCGAGACCATCGAGAAGGTGCAGGAGCGGCTCAACCCGGAGCTGGAGCTCGACGGCATCCTCGCCACGATGTACGACTCCCGCACGGTGCACAGCCGCGAGGTGCTCGCGCGCGTGGTCGAGGCGTTCGACGACCACGTGTACCACACGGTCATCGGCCGCACGGTCCGCTTCCCCGAGACCACGGTCGCCGGTGAGCCGATCACCACCTATGCCTCCAACTCCGTCGGCGCCGCCGCCTATCGCCAGCTCGCCAGGGAGGTGCTCGCCCGGTGCCACGCCGAGTGAGTCTCCCGGGAGCCGACGAACTCTTCCGTACCACCGGAGGGATGGCGCTCCAGCCGTCGTCCCCCCGGCAGCACGCGAACGGTGAGGCGGCGAAGTCGGGTGCCGGCGGCACGAGGGTGCCCGCGCCGGCGGGCTCCGGTGAGACGGACCCGGCGGGCGGGGCCGACGGCGGCCCGGGGCAGGGCCCCGGCGACGGCCGCGAGGGCGCGGGCGCGGCGCCCGCGGGCGGCTCCGCGGAGCACGGCGGGCGCGACAGCGGTGAGGACGCCTCCGGCACGGCGGGCGAGCGCGCCGCCGCGCGCTCCCGGCGCGGCCAGGACGGTTCGGCCCCGGCGGGGCAGCCCGGCGGGCGCGCGGGCGTGGGAGCGCCGCCCCAGCCCGGTGTCACCCGCCGCCGCGGTCGCGGCGCCAACCGCCGGCCCAGCGGCCGGGAACGGCACGACGAGAAGATCACGGTCTATGTCTCCGCGGAGGAGCTCATGGACCTGGAGCACGCCCGGCTCGTGCTCCGCGGCGAGCACGGGCTCGCCGTCGACCGCGGGCGGATCGTCCGCGAGGCGGTCGCCGTGGTCCTCGCCGACCTCGAGTCGCGCGGCGACGCGAGCATTCTCGTGCGGCGCCTGCGCGGGCGCTGAACCGGTTCGGCGGTAGCCTGCGGGGTGCGTCGCGGGAGCTCCGCGCGGCCCTGGCCCGCCGTACGAGTCGGCTGGGCGAATCCCCCGGTCCGATGAATCGATTCTCGCGAATGTCCAGCTCTGACGAGTCCGCCCCGCGGGGGCGCCTGCGGCGTGCGCTCGGCAGGGGGCCCCGTTCGGGGCCCCCTGCGGGGGCTTCGGCGGAGGCGCCGGCGGGCGCGCCCGCAGGGGCGCCTGCGGATGTGCACGCGGGCGTGCCGGCAGGGGCGTCGGCGGAGGCGCCGGCGGGAGGCGGTGGGGTCGCCGGTTCGCGTGCGGACGAGGCGGTGCCCGCGCGCGAGTCCGCGGCAAGCGAGCCCGAGGCGGTGGGCCCCAGGACGGCGGCCGAGGCCAGGGGTGCATCGCCCGCCGAGGCGGCGGAGCCCGTGGCGGTGCCCGCGCGCGAGTCCGCGTCGGCGGGCGACAGTACTGACGCTCAGGTCGCCGAGGGCGAGGGCGGCGGTCGGTCCGCGAGGCGGGCGCGGGGCGAGGGCGACCCCGGTGCGACGTTCACCGTGCGGCTGGACAACTTCGAGGGTCCCTTCGACCTTCTGTTGCAGCTCATCGCCAAACACAAGATGGACGTCACCGAGATCGCCCTGTCCCGGGTCACCGACGAGTTCATGGCGCACATCCGTGCCGCCGGGCCGGACTGGGACCTCGACCGGACCACCGAGTTCCTGGTGGTCGCGGCGACCCTGCTGGATCTGAAGACGGCCCGGCTGCTGCCGGCCGCCGAGGTCGAGGACGAGGCCGACCTCGCGCTGCTGGAGGCCCGCGACCTGCTGTTCGCCCGGCTGCTCCAGTACCGCGCGTTCAAGCGGGTCGCCGAGATCCTCCAGGAGAGGTTCGCCGCGGAGGCCCGCCGCCACCCCCGTACGGTCGGACTGGAGCCGCACCACGCGGAGCTGCTCCCGGAGGTGGTCCTCGGCATCGGCGCCGAGGGCTTCGCGCGGCTCGCCGTGCGGGCGATGCGGCCCAGGCCGAAGCCGCAGGTGTACGTGGACCACATCCACGCGCCGCTGGTCAGCGTCCGCGAGCAGGCGGAGGTGGTGATCGCCCGGCTGCGCGCGGTGGGGGAGGCGAGCTTCCAGGAGCTGGCGGCGGACGCCCCGGACACGCTGACCGTCGTGGCCCGCTTCCTTGCGCTGCTGGAGCTGTACCGGGAGCGGGCGGTGGCGCTCACCCAGGAGGAGGCGCTCGGCTCGCTGCTGGTGCGCTGGACCGGTGGGGAAGGGGAGGGGGCGCCCGTGGTCACGGACGAGTTCGACCAGGAGCCGGGCGCGGCCGCGGCGGCCGGGGACCGGCGTACGGGCCCCGAGGAGCCCGCGGACGGGGCAGGCGAGGAGGAGAGCGCCGTATGAGCGGTATCGACGGCAAGAACGCCGGCAGGAGCGCCGACACGGCAGAGGCCGACGTCGCGACGGACATGGGCGCGGACGTGGGCGCGCGCGCCGGCGCGGGGGAGGCGTACGAGCCCCAGCCGCCCGAGGCCGTACCGGACGCCGCGGGGCCACGGCCGCCCGCCGGCGCCTCCGCGGTCGCCGAGCTCGCCCTCGGCCCCGCCCTGGAGGCGGTGCTGATGGTCGTCGACGAGCCCGTCACCGAGGAGCGCCTGGCCGCCGTGCTGCAGCGCCCGCGGCGGGTGATCGCGGACGCCCTGCGCGAGCTGGCGGACGCCTACACGATCGAGGGCCGCGGCTTCGAGCTGCGCCGCGTCGCGGGCGGCTGGCGGTTCTACACCCGCCCCGAGTACGCCGAGGCCGTCGAGAGCTTCGTGCTGGACGGGCAGCAGGCCCGGCTGACGCAGGCCGCGCTGGAGACCCTGGCCGTGGTCGCCTACCGGCAGCCGGTGAGCCGTTCCCGGGTCTCCGCCGTGCGCGGGGTGAACTGCGACGGCGTGATGCGTACGCTCCTTCAGAGGGGTCTGGTGGCCGAGGCGGGCACGGAACCGGAAACAGGTGCGATCCTGTACAGGACGACGAACTACTTTCTGGAGCGGATGGGCCTGCGGGGCCTGGACGAGCTCCCCGAGCTCGCGCCCTTCCTCCCCGAGGCGGACGCGGTCGAGGCAGAGTCCCAGGAAGGCGTGCCGTCGTTCGATCCGGACGCTCCCGACGAGGGCGTGCGGACCACCGACGTAGACGACAGCGGCCACTCTCAGACGGATACTTGATGCGAAGCAGCGGCAGGAACAGCAGGGACAGCGGCAGGCAGAACCCCCGGGGCGCGGGTGGCGGCGCCTCCCGGTCGAGGGCCGGGGGCGGCCAGCGCGGCGAGCAGCCCAAGCGTGCGGGCCGGCCGCGTCCCGAGGAGCGCCGTTACGACGTGGGCGGCGCGAGCGGTGGCCCCAAGGACGGCGCCAAGGGCGGGCCGAAGGCCGGTCCCCGGGGCGGCGGCCCGCGCGGTGGCGCGCCGGCGGGCGGCAAGGGTGGTGCCAAGGGCGGTGCCGCGGGCCGCGGCCGGACCGTTCCGGCCCGGCCGCGCGAGTACGACGCCCAGATCGAGGAGCGCAACCGCGCCCGCCACAGCAAGCCGCAGATCAAGCTGCCCAAGACGTTCGGCGAGCAGGAGGGCGAGCGGCTGCAGAAGGTGCTCGCGCGCGCCGGCATGGGCTCCCGCCGGGCCTGCGAGGAGCTGATCGAGCAGCGTCGCGTCGAGGTCAACGGCAAGATCGTCACCGAGCAGGGGCTCCGGGTCGACCCGGAGAAGGACGAGGTGAAGGTCGACGGGCTGACCGTCGCCACCCAGTCGTACCTGTTCTTCGCGCTGAACAAGCCGGCCGGTGTGGTCTCCACCATGGAGGACCCGGAGGGCCGCCAGTGCCTGGGCGACTACGTCACCAACCGGGAGACCCGGCTCTTCCACGTCGGCCGGCTCGACACGGAGACCGAGGGCATCATCCTGCTCACCAACCACGGTGAGCTGGCGCATCGCCTGACCCACCCGCGCTACGGCGTGCAGAAGACGTACCTCGCCGCGATCCAGGGCCCGCTCCCGCGCGACCTGGGCAAGCGGCTGAAGAACGGCATTCCGCTGGAGGACGGCTACGCCCGCGCCGACCACTTCAAGGTCGTCGAGAACACCGGCAAGAACTACCTCGTCGAGGTCACCCTGCACGAGGGCCGCAAGCACATCGTGCGCCGGATGCTCGCCGAGGCGGGCTTCCCGGTGGACAAGCTGGTGCGCACCAGCTTCGGCCCGATCGCGCTCGGCGACCAGAAGTCGGGATGGCTGCGCCGGCTGACCAACACCGAGGTCGGCATGCTGATGCGCGAGGTCGAGCTCTAGGCCGCCGGTCCGGCGGCGCACACCGTCGCTCGCCGGTGTCCGGCGGGCCGCGTCGGCGGCCGCCGGGCCCCTCCGCGCTGGACAGAGGCCCACGCCCCCCTTTATCGTCACTTCGACACGAATGACGGTGGAGGGGGCGTACGCCATGGTGCGGGATGTGCGAGGGGCGGCTTCGGGGGCTGCCGGCGGGGTGGCCCCGGGCGCGTACGGGGTGGCCCCGGGCACGGGCGGTGCGGTCCGGAGTACGGGCGGTGCCGTGCGCAGTACGGGCAGCGCGGTGCGCAGTACGGACGGTGGTGTCGGGAGTGCGGGCCGTGCCGGGCGGCGGCCGGCGGAGGGCGGCCTGATCGGTTCGGCGCTCGGGGACGCGCTCGGCTACCCCACCGAGTTCCAGGACGTCCCCTCGATCCTCGCCCACTGGGGCCCCTGGCGGGAGCTGGAGCTGCCGACCCCGGCCCTGATCACCGACGACACCCAGATGACCCTCGCCGTGGGGCGCGCCCTGTGCGCCGCCCTGGACGGCGGCGGCCCGCCGGAGCCTGGCCGACTGGTCGGCCCGCTGGAGCCCGAGCGGCTCGTCGGCCCGCTGCGCGCGGAGTTCCTCGCCTGGTACCGCTCGCCCGACAACAACCGGGCGCCCGGGCAGACCTGCCTCACCGCCTGCGCGGCACTCGGCGACCCGCACCTGCCCTGGCAGCGGGCCAGCCGCACCGACTCCAAGGGCTGCGGCGCCAATATGCGGGTCACGCCCCTCGGGCTCGTCCCCGGCCTCACCGCCGAGGAGCGCGCCGGCGCCGCGCAGCTCCAGTCCGCCCTCACCCACGGCCATCCGACCGCGCTCGCCGCCGGCGACCTCACCGCGCTCGCCGTGCGGCTGCTCGCCGAGGGGGCGGAGCCCGCCGAACTGATCGACCGGCTGCGGCAGTACGCGCACGGGCAGCGCGGCACCTACCACGAGCGCTGGCTGGGCGATCTGTGGCGGCACGCCCACGCCTCCTCCCCGGCCGCGTTCATCCGGCACGGCTGGGACGAGTGCCTGGCCGCCCTGGACCGGCTGGCGGACGCGCTGCGCCGCCCCGACCGGGAGAGCGACCCCTGCCTGGCCACCGGGGCCGGCTGGATCGCCGAGGAGGCCCTGGCCACCGCCCTGCTGTGCTTTCTGCTCTTCCTCGACGAGCCGGTCACGGCCCTGCGCCGGGCGGCCTGCACCTCGGGCGACTCGGACTCCATAGCCTGTCTCGCCGGGGCCTTCGCCGGGGCCCACCACGGCGCGGAGGTCTGGCCCGCCGCGTGGGCGGAGCGGATCGAGCACCGGGACGAACTGCGGGCCCTGGGCGGTCGCTGGGACGCGTGAGGCGCGTTTTCCTCGGCTCGGGCCGGGCGGCCCGGGGGCTCGTCACGTGGGGCCCGCTCCGTCCGCCGTGCGCGTTTCACGCCCGGCGGACCGTGCCGTCCACGACGGTGACGGCCTGGCGCGGCAGGGGGCGGCCGGCCGGACCCGAGGCCACGGAGCCGTCGGTGATCCGGAAGCCGCTGCCGTGACAGGGGCACCGGGCGATGCCGCCCGAGACCTCCGCGACGGTGCAGCCCTGGTGGGTGCAGACCGCCGAGAACGCCGTGAACTCGCCCTCGCGCGGCTGGGCCACCACGACCTTGCGGTCCTTCAGCACGGTGCCGCCGCCGACCGGCACCTCCGAGACGCGGACCAGGACCTCGCCCGCGCCGCCGTCGCCCCGGCCGTCCCCGCCGTCTCCGCCGCCCCCGCCCCCGGTCCGCGGCGGGGGAGGCTCCTGCGCGGGCGGCGGGCCGTCCCCGTACCGCGAACAGCCCGCCAGGGCGGCGGCCACCGCGGCCGCTCCTGACGCGACGGCCGCCGCGAGCACCGCGCGCCTCCCCGGCGCCCGGCCCGCCGCCGTACGGGACGCCGCCGTACGGGCCGTCCTTGTCGCACCGCCGCTCCGGCGCCCGCTCATGTCGTGACACCGAAGGTGCGGAAGAACCACAGCGCCGAGGTCAGCCACACCACCGCCAGGACGGTGAGGACCGTCCCGCCGACGATCGGCAGCAGCCAGCCGGGCAGCCGTTCGCTGCGGAGCAGCAGCATCTTGGCGGCGAAGGCGCCGAAGAAGAAGCAGCCCAGCAGCGAGTGCCACAGCACGCGCGGGGTGCCCGACTGATAGCCGAACGCGTACAGGCAGTGCACCGCCACCGGCACGGTCAGCAGGAACGCCGCCCGGCCCGACCAGCGGTGCAGCGGCGCGACCCACGGCGCGTCGGCCGCCCGCCGCGCCCCCGGCCCCCTGCCGTACATCACCAGCGCCGAGCCGAGCTGGACCAGCGCGAGGGCGAGCGCCGCCGTCGCCAGCCACGCCTTGACCGCGTACGCGGTGGAGAACCCGGCGAGGTTGAAGGCGGTGCCGGCGGGGTCGTGCAGCCGCCCGTACGCCCCGAGGACGACGGGGACGGCCACCGCGACCAGTGCGGGCAGCAGATAGCGGGACGGCCGGGGGCGCTCCTGGCCGTGCCGGCCGCGCGGCCCGCGCTCCGGTGGGGTCGGGAACGACGCGGTGGGGGCGTGCGGGTCCACGCTCATGGCGCACTCACTTCGGCTGCCTCCTGCTGACGGGTCTGTGACGCGGTCTCTTACGGGGCCTTACGGGGGCTTGTCGGGCCTTGCGGGGGTCTTACGCGGCCTTTGGGGCCTGCCGGGTCTTTGCGGGTTTCCGGGCCGGATCAGGGGCCGGGCGCGCCGGCGACGCGCTCGGCGACGACCTCGACACCGTCCACGGTGACGGTGCCGTCGGCGGGGTCGAGCTCGGGCGCGGGGCGCGGCCGGCCCTCCGGCCCGGTGGTGAGCAGGCCGACCTGGCCGCCGTCCGGCCGGACGATCCAGCCGCCCTCGACGGGGGCGCCGCGCACGGCCGTACGGGTGCGGTAGAGGCCGGCGGGCGGCTCGGCGCGGTCGGCGGTGAAGTCCCGGTCACGGCCGTCGACCCGGACCCGGCCGGTCACGCGGCCGGCGCGCAGCGTGCCGGTGAGCGTCGCGCCGCCCCGGCCGCTCAGCCGCAGGTCGCCGTCGTCGCCGGCGGTGCCGCGCAGCCAGGACTCGGTGGTGCGGCCGTCGCAGTAGTAGGCGGTGGCGCGGCGGTCGCGCACGGAGACGGCGACGTCGGCCACGCCGTCGGCGGTGCGGCCGGTGTAGTCCTCGGCCTCCTTCCCCGGGGACGGGGGTCGCGCGGACGGCGGGCGGGACGAGGCGCCAGGGGTGGAAGGCGTCGCCGGGGCGCCAGGGGCGGCCGCGTACGGCGACGGCGACGGCGCCCCCGGCCCTCCCCCGACCGCGGCCGTGCCGGAGCCGGTCGTGGCGTTGAGCGCCAGCACGGTGAGGGCGAGGGCGAGCCCCGCGAGAAGCGTGTACAGCGGTCCGGAGCGCTTCATACGAGTCCCCCCGAGGCGCACGGCGGCCAGGCCCCCCATGCAAGCGGGGCGGTCGAAGGGCCGTCCATACGCCGAAAGGGACCGAGGGGGGCCGCATGGAGCCGGACGGGGGC
>NZ_JBPQTV010000039.1:0-29445 GCF_051386515.1 Streptomyces sp. URMC 123
GGCAGGCCCGTACTCCGTACGCCATCGCACGCCCATCGGCGACCTCGCACCGGCGGCGGTCATCCGCCCCGACGCGGGGAAGGCTTCAGCCGTGGCTCGCGCCCACCCAGCGGTCCAGCGTGCGCCGGGCCGCGCCCGAGTCGATGGAGCGCGCCGCCGTGGCCATGCCGGCCTCGATCTGCTCCGCGAGCGGTGCGTCCGTCGGCTTCAGGGCGACGAGCGCCGCCGCCGAGTTGAGCAGCACCGCGTCCCGTACGGGCCCCTGCTCGCCGTTCAGCAGCCGGCGGGCCACCTCGGCGTTGTACGACGCGTCGGCGCCGCGCAGCGCCTCCACGGGCACGAGGTCGATGCCGACGTCGCGCGGGTCGAAGCGCTCCTCGCGGACCGCGCCGTCGCGGACCACCCAGACCCGGGAGGTGGCGGTGGTGGTCAGCTCGTCGAGGCCGTCGTCGCCGCGGAACACCAGGGCCGAGGAGCCGCGTTCGGCGAGCACCCCGGCGACGATGGGGGCCATCCGGGCGTCGGCGACGCCGGTGGCCTGCGCCCGCACCCGGGCGGGGTTGGTGAGCGGGCCGAGGAAGTTGAACGTGGTGGCGATGCCCAGCTCCCGCCGGGCAGGGGCCACATGGCGCAGCGCAGGGTGGAACTTCACGGCGAAGCAGAAGGTGATGCCGGCCTCCTCGGCCACCCGCACCACCCGCTCGGGTGAGAGGTCCAGATTGACGCCGAGCTTCTCCAGGACGTCGGAGGCGCCGCTGGCGGAGGACGCGGCGCGGTTGCCGTGCTTGACGACCTTCGCCCCGGTGCCGGCCACCACGATCGCCGACATGGTGGAGATGTTCACCGTCTTGGCGCGGTCGCCGCCGGTGCCGACGATGTCGACGCTGGGCCCGGGCACCTCGATGAGGTTGGCGTGCTCGTACATGGTCCGCACCAGCCCGGAGACCTCCGCGACGGTCTCGCCCTTGGCGCGCAGGGCGACCGCGAAGCCGGCGATCTGGGCGTCGGTGGCCTCGCCCCGCATGATGCGGTCCATCGCCCAGGCGGTGTCGTCGACGCCGAGGTCCTCGCCGCGCAGCAGGGAGGTCAGCAGGTCCGGCCAGGTGCGGGCCGCCGCGTCGCCGCCGCCTGCCGGGGTCACAACGTCCATGGTCCGCTCCTGGTGGTCCGGGGTGTACGCGGTCACCCTATCCAGGGCCGCGGAACGGCGAAGAGCCCCGTCCGGGGTAAGGACGGGGCTCTCGCTGTGGCGATCAGTCGATCAGGGTTTCGGTGACCGGCCGGGGCCGGTCACCGGGGCGAAGTGCCCGGGATCAGTGGTGGCCGTGGCCGCTGGTGATCTCCTGGTACTCCTCGACGGTGGGCTTGGGGATCTGGTTGTCCTCCCCGTAGTAGCCCTTCGAGAGCTTGGCGCGCAGCTTCTGCGTGCGCGACAGCTTGCGCTCGACACCGTTCTCGTCGACCTCGGGGCCGAGCTCGAGCGGCTGGTACTGGTGGTGCTGGGTGAGCGTGTGCATCTGCTCCTGCGAGAGCGGCTCGTGCACCTCGACGAACTCACCGTGCGGCAGGCGCTTGATGATGCCGGTCTCGCGACCGTGCAGCACCTTGTCCTTGTCGCGGCGCTGGAGGCCGAGGCAGATCCGCTTGGTGACGATGAAGGTGAGCACCGGCACCACGAAGAAGGCGATGCGCACGAACCAGGTGATCGCGTTGATCGACATGTGGAAGTGCGTGGCCCACAGGTCGTTGCCACCACCGATCAGCAGCACCCAGTAGAGGCTGATCCACGCCGCGCCGAAGGCGGTGCGGGTCGGGGCGTTGCGCGGGCGGTCCAGGATGTGGTGCTCGCGCTTGTCCCCGGTGACCCAGGACTCGACGAACGGGTACACCGCGATGGCCGCCAGCACCAGCGGGAAGATCATCAGCGGGATGAACACGCCCAGGACGAGCGTGTGGCCCCAGAAGTTGATCTCCCAGCCCGGCATGATGCGGATCAGGCCCTCGGAGAAGCCCATGTACCAGTCGGGCTGGGCGTTGGTGGACACCTGGTCCGGCCGGTAGGGGCCGAGCGCCCAGATCGGGTTGATCGTGGCGATCGCCGAGATGAACGCGATCACACCGAAGACCAGGAAGAAGAAGCCTCCCGCCTTGGCGGCGTAGACCGGCATCAGCGGCATGCCGACGACGTTCTTCTCGGTCTTGCCCGGGCCGGGGAACTGCGTGTGCTTGTGGTAGACGACCAGGATCAGGTGCGCCACCAGCAGACCGAGCATCAGGCCCGGCAGCAGCAGGACGTGGATCGAGAAGAACCGCGGCACGAAGTCCGAACCGGGGAACTCGCCCCCGAAGAGGAACATCGAGATGTAGGTGCCCACGATCGGCACGGAGAGGATCGCGCCCTCCATGAACCGGACACCGGTGCCGGAGAGCAGGTCGTCCGGCAGGGAGTAACCGGTGAAGCCGGTGAACATGCCGAGCACCAGCAGCAGGAAGCCGAAGACCCAGTTGACCTCACGCGGCTTGCGGAACGCGCCGGTGAAGAACACGCGCATCATGTGCACCAGCATCGCCGCGAGGAAGATCACGGCGCCCCAGTGGTGGATCTGCCGGATCAGCAGACCACCGCGCACATCGAAGCTGATGTCCAGGGTGGAGGCGTAGGCCTCGGACATCCGGATGCCCTGCATCGGGACGTACGAGCCGTGGTACTCCACCTCGGCCATGCTGGGGTGGAAGAACAGCGTCAGATACACACCCGTGAGGATGATGATGATGAAGCTGTAGAGCGCGACCTCGCCCAGCATGAAGGACCAGTGGTCCGGGAAGATCTTGCGCATGTTGGACTTGGCCAGGGTGTAGATCCCCAGCCGGCCGTCCGCCCAGTCGGCGACCCGCTCACCGCGTGGCGCCTTGCGACCGGACGCGGGAGCGCCCGACGCGCTTGTGCTTGCAGTACTCATCCGCGCTCCCAGAAAGCAGGGCCGACGGGCTCCTCGAAGTCGCCGAGCGCCTCCAGGTAGCCATCCTTGTTCACACCGATCCGCAGCTGCGGCAGGGCGTGACCGGCCGGGCCGAAGATCACTCGGCCGCCGTCGGCCAGGTCGAAGGTCGACTGGTGGCAGGGGCACAGCACATGGTGCGTCTGCTGCTCGTAGAGGCTGATCGGGCAACCGACGTGGGTGCAGATCTTCGAGAAGGCGACGATGCCCTGGTGCGACCAGTCCAGCTCGCGCTTGTCCTTGATGTTCTCCGGCTGGAGCCGGACGATCATCAGGGCCGCCTTGGCGATCTCCTTCTGGAAGTCGTGGTCGTGCTCCTCCAGGCCCTCGGGCTTGGCGAAGGTCAGCGAGCCGACGATGACGTCCTCGGGGCGCAGCGGCTGGTTGGTGTTCTGGTTGACCAGCAGCTTGCCCTTGGACCAGGCGGTGTGGCGGAGCATGGTCCCCGGCAGCGGGCCGAGGTCGCGCAGCAGCACCACGCTGGAGAGCGGCAGCAGGGCCAGCGCTCCGAACATGGTGTTGCGGATCAGCTTGCGCCGGCCGAAGCCGGACTCCTCGGCGCCCTGCTTGAAGTCGGCGATCACCTTGGCGCGCACCTCGGGCGCGGCCTCGATGGGGTGCCGGTCGTCCGCGGTCTCCACGTCGGACATCAGGGTGCGGGCCCAGTGGACCGCGCCCGCGCCGATCATGAACAGCGCCACGCCCAGGGTGGTGCCCAGGGCGAAGTTCAGCGCGCTGACGTGACCGATCGGCCAGATGTAGACGATCTTGTCGACCGGCAGCGCCACATAGCTGGCGATGAAGGCGACGGTGGCCAGCATCGACAGGGTGAAGAACAGGGCGACCGTGCGCTCGGAGCGCCGGGCGGCCCGCTCGTCGATGTCCTGGATGCGGTGCTCGTGGGGCGGCAGCCCCGGGTCGGCGAACGGGTTGCCCCCGCGCTTCGCCACGTCACCGTGAGCCGATGCCTGCGCACCGGGCAGGTTCTCGGGCACGTCTTTGTTCTCAGTCTCACTCATGACTTCTTGGCCTTTGCGGTCCGGGCGGCGACCCAGATGGCGACCGCGACCATGGCGCCCAGGCCGAAGACCCAGCCGAACAGACCCTCGGCGACCGGGCCGAACCCGCCCAGCTCGAGACCGCCCGGGCTCTCGGACTTCTTGGAGGCGACCGTGTCGAGGTACGCGATGATGTCCTTCTTGTCCTTCTCCGGCATGGTCGTGTCCGGGAAGGAGGGCATGTTCTGCGGGCCGGTCTGCATGGCCTCGTAGATGTGCTTGGGGTCGACATCGTCGAGGTTGGGGGCGAACTTGCCACCGGTCAGGGCGCCGCCCTTACCGGTGAAGTTGTGGCACTGCGCGCAGTTGGTACGGAAGAGGTCTCCGCCCTTCGCGATGTTCCCGCCGGCCGGGTTGTACTGCTCCTCGGTGGGCGTGATCGGGCCCGCGCCGAGCGAGGCGATGTAGGCGGCCAGCTGGTCGATCTCGGCCTGGGTGTAGACCTTCTTCTTCCGCGGCACCTGGGCGCCCGGCTGCTGGGCGGGCATCCGGCCCGTGCCGACCTGGAAGTCGACGGCGGCGGAGCCGACGCCGACCAGGGGCGGCCCGTCCGAGGACCCCTGACCGCCGGTGCCGTGGCAGCTCGCGCAGCCCACGGCGTAGATCTTCTTGCCCTCCTCGATGGCGAGGGACTGGGCGGTGTTGTCGGCCTGGGCCTTGTCCGCAGGCGCGAACGCGGCGTACAGCCCCCCAGTGACCGCCAGCGCGAAGAGTAGGACGACGAGCGCCGCCAGCGGATGGCGCCGTCGTGCGGAGAGCTTTTTCACGGATTACCCCGGTGTCAGGATCTTCTGCGTCGATGCTTCAGGCTGTGTCTGTCGGGTGATGCGCGGGCGCGCGGCCCGTTACTTGATCATGTAGATCGTGGCAAACAGGCCGATCCAGACGACATCGACGAAGTGCCAGTAGTAGGACACGACGATGGCCGCCGTGGCCTGCTCGTGGGTGAACCTCTTGGCCGCGTACGTCCTGCCCAGGACCAGCAGGAAGGCGATCAGGCCGCCCGTCACGTGCAGTCCGTGGAATCCGGTGGTCAGGTAGAACACCGAGCCGTACGGGTCCGACGAGAGCGACAGACCCTCGTGCTTGACGAGCTCGGTGTACTCGAAGATCTGGCCGCCGATGAAGAACGCGCCCATCACAAAGGTGATCACGAACCACATGCGGAGCTTCTTCACATCACCGCGCTCGGCGGCGAAGACGCCGAGCTGGCAGGTGAGGGAGGAGAGCACCAGGATCGTGGTGTTCGTCGCCGAGAACGGGAAGTTCAGCGAGGACGCCATTTCCTTCCAGTGCTCGGCGCCCATCACCGATCGCAGGGTGAAGTACATCGCGAAGAGGGCCGCGAAGAACATCAGCTCGGAACTCAACCAGATGATGGTTCCGACGCTGGTGAGGTTCGGTCGGTTGACCGACGGGTGCGCGTGCCCGGTATCTACTGTCGTTGCTGTCGCCACGACCGACATTATGTCGGTCGCTTATCCCGCCCTCACTCCGGGGGGTGCCGTTCGGTGTGTCCGCGCCCCATGTCCTGCTCGAACGGCCCACTCCGCGCGCCCCTCCGGGGGCCGTCGGTGCCTGTTGACGGGGTGTCGGGCGGAGTAGCATCCGCGACACGGCCAACGGCGGCGCCCAACCGCCGCCGCGGCCCGCTCCGCCCTGTTGTTGCCCCTGCTGTGCTCCCGACACGCTCTGACCCAGCTCTCGACAAGCCCGGAGGAACCGATGCGGCCGAACGCCACCGTCCTGGTCTACAGCGATGACGCGGGCACCCGCGAGCAGGTGCGGCTGGCCACCGGGCGCAGGCCGGCGCCGGACGTGCCGCCGGTGGAGTTCGTGGAGTGCGCGACGCTCCCGGCCGTGCTGGGCGCCCTGGAGAAGGGCGGCATCGACGTCTGTGTACTGGACGGCGAGACGGCCCCGGCCGGTGGCATGGGGGTGTGCCGGCAGATCAAGGACGAGATCTTCCGCTGTCCGCCCGTGCTGCTGCTGATCGGCCGCCCGCAGGACGCCTGGCTGGCCACCTGGAGCCGCGCCGACGCGGCGGTCACCCATCCGGTGGACCCGGTGGAGTTCGCGGCCGCGCTGGCCGCGCTGCTGCGCGAGCGGCTCTCGATCGCCTCCTAGGGATCGCCCCCAGGGGGCCGCCCTCCGGCCTCCGGGCGCTCCCCCGCCACGGGTCGGCGCCGGGCCCCGGGGCGCCCTCACGGCGCCCCGGGGGCGGCTCACAGCGCCGGGCGCAGCCGGGCGGCGTCGGCGGGCCCGCCGCCCTCCCGGACGCCCTCGGTGGTCAGCGCGCTGCCCTCGCGCCACTTCTCCCAGGGGACGTTCCAGTCGCCGAAGCCGTTGTCGAAGGGCGTCATCGTCTCCCCGGCGCTGTTGACGACGGTGACGATGTCCCCGACCCGGACGGTGTCGAAGAACCACCGGGCGTTGCTCGTCGACATGCCGGTGCAGCCGTGGCTGACGTTGGCCGAGCCCTGGGAGCCCACGGACCACGGCGCGGCGTGGACGTATTCACCGCTCCAGGTCACCCGGGTGGCCCAGTGGACGGGCAGGTCGTACGACTCGGAGCTGCCGGGGGCGATGCCGATGCTGGTGCCGCGCATCCGTACGAAGGATTCCTTCGCCAGGATCGTCTTGACCCCGTTGCGGGTGGCGAACCCGGGCTTGCCGGTGGTGACCGGGATGGTGTTGATCACTTCGCCGTTGCGCTTGACCGTCATCCGGTGGGCGGACGCGTCCGTGATGGCCTCCACGCGGTCCCCGGTGCGCAGCACCACGGGCTTGGCGGGGCCGCCGTACAGGTCGTTCTCGACCTTGATGCCCTCCAGGGCCGACCGGACGTCGATCGTGGCGTGAGCGGGCCAGTAGTCGCGCGGGCGGTAGTGCAGCGTCTTGTCGTTGACCCAGTGCCAGGAGCCGGTGACCCGGGGCCTGGAGTCGACCTTCAGGGCGCGTTCGACGACGGCGCGCGCCTGGCGGTCCCTGACCGGGTGGCTCAGCTCGGCGGTGACCGGCTGGCCGACGCCGTAGGTGCCGCTGTCGGGGCCGAAGGAGACCCGCAGCAGCTTGTCGGCGGGGGCGGTGTCGAAGCCTATGACGCGGCGGCCGGGGGCGCCGTCCTCGTCCTCGGTGCTCACCCGCACGGTGTAGTGGGCGCCGGCGGCCAGCGGGGAGGTGGAGCGCCACCGGCGGCCGTCGCCACTGAGTTCACCGCGTATGTGGCGGCCCGCGGCGTCCGTGGCGGTCACATCGGTGATGCGGCCGTCATCACCCTTGGCGGTGATCTCCAGCGGCTTGTTCGGGTCCACCTTCCGGCCCCCGTCGAGGCCGGCGACGGATATCTGGCGGGCCGCGTCGTACGGCTTGGCGGACAGCGGGTGGCCGTCCGCGGCGCAGCCGGTGGTCAGCGCGAGGGGCGCCAGCAGCAGGGCGCAGCCGAGGACCGGGCCCCGGCGAAGTACGTGACTCATGGTCACAAAATAAGAACTTCCGGACCTTTCGGCGCGTCGGCCGCGTGCAAATGGGTCGGGCCCGGAAACTGGAGGGTTTCCGGGCCCGGGAGGCGGGGGCCGAACGCCGAACGTGCCGCGGGCCGGGGGCCGAACGTGCCGCGGGCCCGGCACCTGGTGGTGCCGGGCCCGCGTCATGACGCTGTTGTCACTGGTTCTGGTTCTCGCCGCGGTAGTACTCGAACACCCAGCCGAAGAGACCGACCAGGATCACCGGCATCGAGAAGTACAGCAGCCACCAGCCGAAGACCACGCCCATGAAGGCGAGCGCGCCACCGACGGCCAGCGAGAGCGGCTGCCAGCTGTGCGGGGAGAAGAAGCCGAGCTCGCCGGCGTCGTCCGCGACGTCCGCGTCCTTGCGGTCCTGCGCACCGGTGTCCACCCGGCGCGCGGTGAACGCCAGGTAGTAACCGATCATGATGCTCAGGCCGAAGGCGAGGAACAGCGCGGTGGTGCCGACCGGCTCCTTGGACCACACGCCGTAGACGATGGCCATGGCCAGGATGAAGACGGCCAGCCAGATGAACATCCGTCCCTGGATTTTCACTTCCCGGCCTCCTTGCCACCGGCCAGGGCCTTCTCGCCCGCCGGCACGTTCTCCAGCTGGTCGAGCGCGGCGATCTCAGGGTGATGCAGGTCGAACGCCGGGGATTCGGAGCGAATGCGCGGCAGCGTGAGGAAGTTGTGCCGCGGCGGCGGGCAGGAGGTCGCCCACTCCAGCGAACGGCCGTAGCCCCACGGGTCGTCGACCTCGACCTTCTTGCCGTACTTGGCGGTCTTCCAGACGTTGTAGAAGAACGGCAGGATCGACATGCCGAGCAGGAACGAGCTGATCGTCGAGATGGTGTTCAGCGTGGTCAGGCCGTCCGCGTTCAGGTAGTCCGCGTAACGGCGGGCCATGCCCTCGGCGCCCAGCCAGTGCTGCACTAGGAACGTGCCGTGGAAGCCCACGAACAGCGTCCAGAAGGTGATCTTGCCGAGCCGCTCGTCCAGCATCTTGCCGGTGAACTTCGGCCACCAGAAGTGGAAGCCGGAGAACATCGCGAAGACGACCGTACCGAAGATCACGTAGTGGAAGTGCGCCACCACGAAGTAGGTGTCGGAGACGTGGAAGTCCATCGGCGGCGAGGCCAGGATGACACCGGTCAGACCACCGAAGGTGAAGGTGATCAGGAAGCCGACGGCCCAGAGCATCGGGGTCTCGAAACTCAGTGAGCCCTTCCACATGGTGCCGATCCAGTTGAAGAACTTCACACCGGTCGGTACCGCGATCAGGAAGGTCATGAAGGAGAAGAAGGGCAACAGCACGCCACCGGTGACGTACATGTGGTGCGCCCACACGGTGACCGAGAGACCGGCGATGGAAATCGTCGCGGCGATCAGACCGATGTAACCGAACATCGGCTTGCGGCTGAAGACCGGAATGACCTCGGAAATGATGCCGAAGAACGGCAGCGCGATGATGTACACCTCGGGGTGGCCGAAGAACCAGAAGAGGTGCTGCCAGAGCAGGGAGCCGCCGTTGGCCGGATCGAAGATGTGCGATCCGAACTTGCGGTCCATCTCCAGCGCGAACAGCGCGGCGGCCAGCACGGGGAAGGCGAGCAGCACCAGCACACCGGTGAGCAGCACGTTCCAGGTGAAGATCGGCATCCGGAACATCGTCATGCCGGGAGCGCGCATGCAGATGATCGTGGTGATGAAGTTGACCGAGCCGAGGATCGTGCCGAAGCCGGAGAAGGCCAGACCCATGATCCACATGTCACCGCCGACACCCGGCGAGTGCACCGCGTCGGAGAGCGGGGCGTAGGCGAACCAGCCGAAGTCGGCGGCGCCCTGCGGGGTGAGGAAGCCACCCACGGCGATCAGCGAGCCGAACAGGTAGAGCCAGTAGGCGAACATGTTCAGCCGCGGGAAGGCCACATCGGGGGCACCGATCTGGAGCGGCATGATCCAGTTGGCGAAACCGGCGAACAGCGGCGTCGCGAACATCAGCAGCATGATCGTGCCGTGCATCGTGAACGCCTGGTTGAACTGCTCGTTCGACATGATCTGCGTGCCGGGACGAGCGAGCTCCGCGCGCATGACCAGAGCCATCACGCCGCCGATGATGAAGAACACGAACGACGTGATGAGGTACAGCGAGCCGATGGTCTTGTGGTCGGTGGTCGTCAGCCACTTGACCACGGTGTTGCCGGGCTGCTTACGGCGTACCGGAAGCTCGTCGGCATAGGCGGCGGTGGCGGCACCCCGGGGTTCGTTGAGGATGCTCATTCGGTGTTCGTCTCCGCATTCTTGGCGGCCTCAGTCTGGGGAATGCCGGACTGGATGTAGCCGGTCTGGCCCTTCTTCGCCAGGTCCTTCAGGTGCGCCCGGTACTCCTCCGGGGAGACGACCTTGACGTTGAAGAGCATCCGCGAGTGGTCGACGCCGCACAGCTCGGCGCACTTGCCCATGAAGACGCCCTCCTTGTTGGGGGTCACCTCGAAGACATTGGTGTGCCCCGGGATGACGTCCATCTTCATCAGGAAGGGGACGACCCAGAAGGAGTGGATGACGTCGCGGGAGGTCAGGATGAACTGGACCTTCTCGCCCTTGGGCAGCCACAGGGTGGGGCCGGGGCTCGGGTTGCCCGGGTCCTTCTGACCGGGCGTGCCGGTCTCGTAGACGCCCTCGGCGCCCTTGGGCACGACCTCGAGCTTCTTGTCCGGGATCGTGGAGATTTCCTTCGGGAGCGCGCCCGGCGTGGCCGGGTTGCCGTCCACGTCCTCCATGTAGTTGAAGCCCCAGCTCCACTGGTAACCGACCACGTTGATGACGTGGTCGGGCTTCTTGGAGGTCTTGAGCAGCTCGCTCTCATCGCGCGCGGTGAAGTAGAAGAGCACCGCCACGATGATGATCGGGACCGCGGTGTACAGCGCCTCGATCGGCATGTTGTACCGGGTCTGCGGGGGAACCTCGACCTTGGTCCGGGTGCGCCGGTGGAAGATCACACTCCACAGGATCAAGCCCCAGACCAGTACGCCCGTGGCGAGCGCAGCCGCCCACGAGCCCTGCCACAGGGAGAGAATCCGCGGCGCCTCCTCCGTGACGGGGGAGGGCATTCCCAGCCGGGGGAAGTCCTTCCATGTGTATTCGCAACCGGTGGCGGTCGCAAGGACCAGGCCCGCGGCCAGCACCTGCGGCAGCTTCCGCCGCATCGGGCGCCGCGACGAGCGGTCGGAGCCGTTGGGACTCACGTAGCGCCTTCCCGAGAGTCTCGCCCGTGCGGCCGGCTGCGGCCGTCTCGCTGGTCGGTCGCCGGCCCGCTGCGGGCAGGGGTTTGGATGTTTATGCGGACCAAACCCTACTGGACGCTATTTGGGGTCGCGCGGGGAGGGTACCCAACGCGCCGTATGGCACCCCGAAGGGGTGGATCAGGCGTGGAAGGGGGGCCCGCCGCCCCGATCTGACGGCCCCTCGCCCGATCCCCGCGGGCCCTTGCCGGGCGGGCCGGGGGGCCTCGCGCCGGCCGGTCCGCGCGGGCCCGCCCCGGCCGCGGTCCGGCCGGGCCGCCCGGGAGGCGAACGGCCCCCGACGGGGGGGAGGACCGGCCGGAACCCGGGGGCGAACGGTCCCCGACGGGGGAGGACCGGCCGGAACCCCGGGGACCGCGTTAGCGTGAGGCGTGCCCTACTTCGATGCCGCCTCCTCGGCGCCTCTGCACCCCGTGGCGCGCCAAGCGCTGACCGCCTCGCTCGACGAGGGCTGGGCGGACCCCGCCCGCCTCTACCGCGAGGGCCGGCGGGCCCGGCTGCTGCTCGACGCGGCCCGCGAGGCCGCGGCCGAGGCGGTCGGCTGCCGGCCGGACGAGCTCAGCTTCACTCCTTCGGGCACCCGCGCGGTGCACACCGGCGTCGCCGGGGCGCTGGCCGGGCGCCGCCGCGCCGGCGGCCATCTGGTGGTCTCCGCCGTGGAGCACTCCTCCGTGCTGCACGCCGCCGAGTCCCACGCGGCGGCCGGCGGCTCCGTCACCGAGGTGCCCGTCGACCGCGCCGGGCGGGTGTCGGCCGCCGGCTTCGCCGCCGCGCTCCGCGCGGACACCGCGCTGGCCTGCTGCCAGTCCGCCAACCACGAGGTCGGCACCGAGCAGCCGGTGGCCGAGGTGGCGCGGGCCTGTGCCGCGGCGGGCGTTCCGCTGCTGGTGGACGCGGCCCAGTCGCTGGGCTGGGGGCCGGTCGAGGGCGACTGGTCGCTGCTGGCGGCCAGCGCCCACAAGTGGGGCGGCCCGGCCGGGGTCGGGCTGCTGGCCGTGCGCAAGGGCGTGCGCTTCGCGCCGGCCGGCCCGCGCGACGAGCGGGAGTCCGGGCGCGCGCCGGGCTTCGAGAACATCCCGGGCGTGGTGGCCGCCGTCGCCGCGCTGCGGGCCGTGCGGCAGGAGGCGGTGGCGGAGGCGGCCCGGCTGCGGCAGCTGATCGACCGGGTGCGGGCCAGGGTCCCCGAGCTGGTCCCGGACGTGGAGGTGGTCGGCGACCCGGTGCACCGGCTGCCGCACGTGGTGACCTTCTCCTGTCTCTACGCCGACGGGGAGGCGCTCCTCCACGAGCTGGACCGGGCCGGCTTCTCCGTGTCGTCCGGCTCCTCGTGCACCTCCAGCACGCTGATCCCGAGCCATGTACTGAAGGCGATGGGGGTGCTCTCGGAGGGCAATGTGCGGGTGTCGCTGCCCATGGGCGCGGCCGAGGCGGACGTGGAGCGCTTTCTGGCGGTGCTGCCGGAGGCGGTGCGGGCGGTACGGGACCGGCTGGGCGCGCCGGGGGCGGCGCCGGTGTCCGGTGGGGTGTCCGTTCCGACCTCTGACGGGCCCGCGCCCGCTTCGGAGGCGGCCTCCGGTGGGGCGGCTGCCGGCCCGGCCGCCGAACCCGACTCCCCCGCGCTCACCGTGGACGCGCTGGGCAAGCGGTGCCCCATCCCGGTGATCGAGCTGGCGAAGGTGATCGGCGACGTTCCGGCGGGAGCGGTCGTCGCGGTGCTGTCGGACGACGAGGCCGCGCGGCTGGACATCCCGGCGTGGTGCGAGATGCGGGAGCAGGAGTACCTGGGGGAGCGGGCCGTGCCCGGGGGCACGGCCTATCTGGTCCGCCGCGCCTGAGCACGGCTCTCGCGACCGCCCGCCCCCCGCCTGCTGCCACCCGGCCCCTTGATCGTGACGGTCGTCACGATCAAGGGCCGCGTGGGCTGTCCCGGGCTCAGGCGAGGTGCGCCGTGACCTCCGCCGCCGCGTCCTGCCCGTACGCCTTGGTGAAGCGCTCCATGAAGTGGCCGCGCCGCAGCTCGTACTCCTGGGTGCCCAGGGTCTCGATCACCAGCGTGGCGAGCATGCAGCCGAGCTGCGCGGACCGCTCCAGGGAGAGGTCCCAGGACAGGCCCGCGAGGAAGCCGGCGCGGAACGCGTCGCCCACCCCGGTCGGGTCGACCTTGGCGTCCTCCTCCGGGCAGCCGACCTCGATCGGGTCCTCGCCGGTCCGCTCGATCCGCACGCCGCGGGCGCCGAGCGTGGTCACCCGGGTGCCCACCCGGCCCAGGATGTCCTCCTCCGACCAGCCCGTCTTGTTCTCGATCAGGGCCTTCTCGTACTCATTGGTGAAGAGGTACGTGGCGCCCTCGACGAGCACCCGGATGTCGTCGCCCGACATCCGGGCGAGCTGCTGGGAGGGGTCGGCGGCGAACGGGATGCCGCGGGTGCGGCACTCCTCGGTGTGACGGATCATCGCCTCGGGGTCGTCCGCCCCGATGAGCACGAGGTCGAGCCCGCCGACCCGGTCGGCGACCGGCTGCAGCTCGATGTTGCGGGCCTCGCTCATCGCGCCGGTGTAGAAGGACGCGATCTGGTTGTGGTCGGCGTCCGTGGTGCAGACGAAGCGGGCGGTGTGCAGCACTTCGGAGATCCGGACGGAGGAGGTGTCCACCCCGTGTCGGTCCAGCCAGGCCCGGTACTCCGCGAAGTCGTTGCCGGCCGCGCCCACCAGGATCGGCCGCAGGCCGAGCAGCCCCATGCCGAAGCAGATGTTGGGGGCCACGCCGCCCCGGCGCACATCGAGGGTGTCGACGAGGAAGGAGAGGGAGACCGTGTGGAGCTGGTCCGCGACGAGCTGATCGGCGAAGCGGCCGGGGAAGGTCATCAGATGGTCGGTGGCGATGGAGCCGGTGACAGCGATACGCACGGCGGGTCTGCTCCTGCGGATGGGTGGGAAACGGCGGAATGGGGCGGGCACAGAGGTGACGCGGGACGTCGTCGGCCGACGCGCGGCCGCACCACCGTCAACATGGAAACCCACGTCAACGGCGGACAAGGCTACCGGGGCGGCTCTTCCAGGGCACCGACCCGGCAAAACTACCCAATAGTAGGGGTTTCTCCATCGGCTACCGATGAGTACGGTGCCTCGTGTACGGGGCTCGCGCCCGTGCGGGCCCCCTGGACCGCTTGGCGGGAGTCCCCATGCCGAAGCACCGCCCCGAGCACGCCGTGTCCACCGCGCACCGGCACGGACCGGAACCGGAATCGCTGGCCGAGCTCCGCGGGGACTGCGCGCGGATGGCCTCGCGGTGGCCGGCGGCCCGGACCGCCCACCCCACCGAGCCCGTCCCACCGGCGCGGATTCATGGCGTACGGGTCCCGGCGGGCTCGGCCGAGCTGCTGGACGGAATGTCCGAATACGGCGACTGAGCGCGGGACCGGAAGGCGGGCCGTCACCTCCGGGCGGCGGCCCGCCACCGCCTCGTACGGCATCCGGGCCGCGCGCCGTACGGTCGGTGGCCCGGGCCCGGACGCCGCCCGGGCAGCCGCCCGCGCGGGGGTCCGACCGAACGTCCGACCGAAGGAAACGGCCCGGAGGGGAACCGCCCGCTCCCCCGCTCCGTCCAATCCGCGTCCTCCACCTGAGGGATACGGCATCAACTGTCGAGCGGAGCCGAAGGAGCACATGCGGTGAGCAGCGAGCACACCCCCGAGGCCACTCCGGAGCACCACGACTCCGGCACTCCCCCCGTCTCCGGCGGGGGTTCCCCCTCCCCCGCCGCGGACGGGGCGGACCCCGGGTCCTCCGGTGCGGCGGCCCGCCCGCGCCGTCGGCCCGCGCTGACGGCCGCCGCGGTGGCGGTCGCCGTGCTGCTGGCGGGCGGCGGCGGTGCGTACCTGGTGACGACGGCGTCGGAGGGCCGCGGGGGCCCCTCGGGCGCCGGGCCGCAGCAGGGCGACCCACCACCGCTGCCACTGGACGGGGCCGCGCCGGCGCCCGAGGGCCCGGCGGGGGTGGCGCCGGGCGAGCCGAACCCCTACGGCGAGCGCTACCGCGCCCTGGTGAAGCTGCCGGACGGCCCCGGGAAGGCGGCGGTCCACCGGCCGAGCGGGGAGGTGACCCGCGAGGACGTGCTGGAGCTGGCCAAGGCGCTGGACGTGTCGGGCGCGCCCCGGCAGACCCCGGACGGCTGGCAGGTGGGGCTCACGCCGGACGGCGGCGGGCCGCTGCTGACGGTGGCCGCGAAGGCGCCGGGCACGTGGTCCTTCGCCCGCTACAAGGCCGGCGGCGGCCCGGGCGGCGGGTGCACGGAGCCGCCGATGGCGCTGCCGCCGAAGGACGGCTCGGGCGTACGGCCGTCGGCGCCGCCCGCGCGCTGTGCCGCTCCGGGGCAGCACCCCAATGATCAGGGCGCCCAGGGCCCCAAGGGGGCCGAGGGCGACAAGGGGGCCGAGGGCGACAAGGGCACGGAGCCGGTGTCGCCGGAGCGGGCCCGGCAGGCGGCGGCGCCCGTGCTGGCGGCCGTCGGGCTGGAGGGGGCGAAGCTCGACACCGGGCAGACCATGGGCGCGATCCGGGTCGTGAACGCCAATCCGGTGCTGGACGGGCTGCCGACGTACGGCTGGCACACCGGGGTCCAGGTGGGCGCGGACGGCCAGGTGGTCGGGGGCAGCGGCCATCTGTCGGCGCCGGCCCGGGGCGCGGAGTACCCGGTGCTGAGCGCGGCGGACACGCTCAAGGAGCTCAACAAGGCGAGCCAGGGCGGCAAGGTCGGCATCGCCGGCTGCGCCTCGCCGGTGCCGCACGGCGGCCCGGAGGGGTCCGTGGCGAGCGAGGGCGGCAGCGGCCGGCCCTGTGCCACGGAGCCGGGTGGCGCGGTGGCGCCCCGGCGGGAGCCGGCCCAGGTGCGGGGCGCGACCTTCGGGCTGGCGATCCACGCGGTGGCCGGGCAGCCGGCGCTGGTGCCGTCGTGGCTGTTCGAGGTGGTGCCGTCCGGCGCCGGCGCGGACGCGAAGGCCACCTCCACGGTGACGCACCCGGCGGTGAAGCCGGAGTTCATCGAGCGGCCGGGGTCCGGGACGCGGCCGCCCTCCGAGCCGGGCCGGCCGGGCGTGCGCGGCCCGCAGGCCACGTCGTACACGGCCGAGGGCACGAAGCTGACGCTCTACTTCTGGGGCGGAGTGTGCAGCACGTACGCGGCGTCCGCGAACGAGGCGGGCGAGCGGGTGAAGACCCGGATCAGGGTCGTGGAGACGCGGACCGGCGGCCCGTGCGTCGCCATCGCCAAGGAGTACGCGCTGTCGGTGACGCTGGAGAAGCCGCTGGGCGAGCGCGAGGTGATCGACGCGGGCAGCGGTGAGCGGGTGCCGCGCAGGACGGCGTCGACGGAGGTGCCGGCGGCGCCGACGGGGGAACCGGGGCCGAAGTAGCGGCGGCGTACGGGGGCGCGTACGGCCGCGCGCACGGCGAAGGCGGCGGACCCTTCGGGGGGGTCCGCCGCCTTCGTGCGGTTCGGCAGGCGCCGTCCGGTGGCCCCGGCCGGCTGCCGTGGTCCGCCTAGTGGAACGAGTCGCCGCAGGCGCAGGAGCCGGTAGCGTTGGGGTTGTCGATGGTGAAGCCCTGCTTCTCGATGGTGTCGACGAAGTCGATGGAGGCACCGCCGAGGTACGGGGCGCTCATCCGGTCGGTGACGACCTTGACGCCGTCGAAGTCCTTCACCACGTCGCCGTCGAGCGAGCGCTCGTCGAAGAAGAGCTGGTAGCGCAGGCCGGAGCAGCCGCCGGGCTGGACGGCGACACGCAGCGCGAGGTCCTCGCGGCCCTCCTGCTCCAGCAGGCTCTTGACCTTGGCCGCGGCGGCGTCGGACAGAATGATGCCGTCGCTCACGCTGGTCTTCTCGTCCTGAACGGACATCTGCTTCTCTCCCGGGGTCGTACGGACTGTGCCGTCAGCGGATAACCGACGGGGCCGCGGATTCATTCCGGGCCGGGCACCTTCTCCTCGTTCATGCTCGCACACCGGGCGGCCCCGGGGCACGGCCCTCCCTCGGCGGGGGCCGGGCCCCGGTGGGGCGGCGGCGGGGTGCGGATGGGGTCTCGGCCGGGCCCCGGCCGGGTGGCAGGCGGACCTTGCCCGCGCCTCGGCCGGGCCTCGGCCGGGCCCCGCACGGGTGGCAACGGGCCCGCGGCCGGGCCTTGCTCGGGAATGCGTCACATCGACGCGATGGGCATCGTCAAACTGACGTGAACCGGTTATGATAATAGCGTCAATCAGACGAAAAGGCTCCGCGGAACACAGAAAGGGTGCGTGCAGTGACCACGGCCCAGAACCTCGATGTCCAGCCGACGCCGCTCGCTCTGTTGCTGCTCGGCCGAGAGGCCGACCCGCGGAGCGAGCGCGGCGTCGAGTGCCCGGGCGATCTGCCCGCCGCGTCCGACCCGGACCTGGTGGAGCGGGCGCGCGCGGCCAAGGCGAGGCTCGGGGACAAGGTCTTCGTGCTCGGCCACCACTACCAGCGCGACGAAGTGATCCAGTTCGCGGATGTCACCGGGGACTCCTTCAAGCTCGCGCGGGACGCGGCGGCCCGGCCCGAGGCCGAGTACATCGTCTTCTGCGGTGTGCACTTCATGGCGGAGTCCGCGGACATCCTCACCACCGACGACCAGCAGGTCATCCTCCCCGACCTGGCGGCGGGCTGCTCGATGGCCGACATGGCCACGGCCGAGCAGGTCGCCGAGTGCTGGGACGTGCTCACGGAGGCGGGCGTCGCCGACGTCACCGTCCCCGTCTCGTACATGAACTCCTCGGCCGACATCAAGGCGTTCACGGGCCGGCACGGCGGCACGATCTGCACGTCGTCCAACGCCAAGCGGGCGCTGGACTGGGCCTTCGAGCAGGGCGAGAAGGTGCTGTTCCTGCCCGACCAGCACCTGGGCCGCAACACGGCCGTCCGCGACATGGGGATGTCGCTCGAGGACTGCGTCGTCTACAACCCGCACAAGCCGGGCGGCGGCGTGACCGCGGAGCAGCTGCGGGCCGCGAAGATGATCCTCTGGCGCGGCCACTGCTCGGTGCACGGCCGCTTCTCGCTGGACTCGGTCAACGACGTCCGCGAGCGGATTCCGGGCGTCAACGTGCTGGTGCACCCGGAGTGCAAGCACGAGGTCGTGGCGGCGGCGGACTACGTCGGCTCCACGGAGTACATCATCAAGACGCTGGAGGCCGCGCCGGCCGGCTCCAAGTGGGCCATCGGCACGGAGCTCAACCTCGTACGGCGCCTGGCGAACCGCTTCGCCGACGAGGGCAAGGAGATCGTCTTCCTCGACAAGACGGTCTGCTTCTGCTCCACGATGAACCGGATCGACCTGCCGCACCTGGTCTGGACGCTGGAGTCGCTGGCGAACGGAACGGTGGTCAACCGCATCCAGGTCGACCCGGAGACGGAGAAGTTCGCGAAGCTGGCACTGGAGCGGATGCTGGCGCTTCCGTAACGCGCGCACGCGCGCAACGCGTCTTCGAGCGGGCGGGCCCGCACACCATGAGGTGTGCGGGCCCGCCCTCTTCCGAAGGGGTCGTCAGACGCCCGCGGAGGCCGGCTCCCTCGGGGCCGCGTCCGGCGTCGACGGCGGCGTGCCGCCCCGCTTCTTCGCCTTCTTCGCGCGGCGGCGCTCCTTGCGGAGCTCCACCATCGCGTAGAGCGTCGGGACCAGCAGCAGCGTCAGCAGCGTCGAGGTGATCAGGCCGCCGATCACCACCACCGCCAGCGGCTGCGAGATGAACCCGCCGTCGCCGGTGATCGACAGCGCCATCGGCAGCAGCGCGCAGATCGTCGCCAGCGCCGTCATCAGGATCGGCCGCAGCCGGTGCCGGCCGCCCTCGACGACCGCCTCGACCACCCCGTACCCCTGGGCCCGGTACTGGTTGATCAGGTCGATCAGCACGATCGCGTTGGTCACCACGATGCCGATCAGCATCAGCATGCCGATCATCGCCGGGACGCCCATCGGCGTACCCGTGGCGACCAGCAGGCCGATCGCGCCGGTGGCCGCGAAGGGGATGGAGACCAGCAGGATCAGCGGCTGGATCAGCGAGCGGAACGTCGCGACCAGCAGCATGAAGACGATCGCGATGGCCGCCAGCATGGCCAGGCCCAGCGAGCCGAACGCCTCGTCCTGGTCCTCGGAGACGCCGCCGATCTCGGCGGTCGCGCCGGCCGGCAGATCCAGCGCCTTGATCTTCGCCTGGAGGTCCGCGCTGACCGCGCCCGTGTTGTCCGCGGTCGGCTTGGCCGTGATCGTCGCGGCCCGCGCCCCGTCGATCCGGGTCATCTGGACCGGCCCCGGCACCGTCTTGACCTGGGCGATCTCGCCGAGCGCGACCGCGCCGGCCGGGGTGGCCAGGGTGAGCGACTTCAGCTCGGCCTCGGTCCTGGCGGGCTTGGCGGACTTCACCACCACATCGCGCTCGGTGTCGCCGAGCACCGCCTTGCCGGAGGTGGTGCCGCGCACCGCCTGGGCGACGGCCTGGCCGAGGGTGGCCTCGGTGAAGCCGTACTCGGCCGCCTTGGGCGTCCCGGTGACCGCGATCCGCGGCACGCTCTGCGCGAGGTCGCTCTGGACGTCGGTGACGTCGTCGACCTTCGTCACCTCGGCGCGGACCTGCTCGGCCGCCTTCTTGAGCACCTCCGCGTCGGCGGCCTTGACGACCACGCTCAGGTCCTGGCTGCCGAAGCCGTCGCCCGCGGCGACGCTGGTCTGGCCGATGTCCTTGCCGAGCGCGGCGAGCCCGTCGCGGATCTTGTCGAGGGCGGCCTCGGAGTCCTTGGAGTCCTTCAGCTTCACCTGGTACGAGGCCTGGTTGGCGCCCGTGCCGCCGCCGAAGGCCGCCATGATGCCGGAGGAGCCGACCGTGACCTGGTAGTCCTTGACCTCGGGCAGCTTGGCGAGCATGCCCTCGACCTTCTTCGCGGCGGCGTCGGCCGCGTCCAGGCTGGTGCCCGGGGCGAGCTTCTGCTTGATGGACAGCGTGTCCTGGTTGCCGGAGTCGAAGAAGTTGGTCTTCAGCAGCGGCGCCATCCCGAAGGTGAGCACCAGCACCACCACGGCGATCACCAGGCTGGTGATCCGGCGCCGGGTGGCGAAGCGGAGCACCGGGACGTAGAGCCGCTGGAGCGGGCTGCCGGCCTCCTTCTCCTCGGCGCGGCGGCGCTGCTCCTCGGGGTCGAGGCCCGCGCTCGACTTGGGGGCGCGCAGGAACCAGTACGAGAGCACCGGCACGACCGTGAGCGACACCAGCAGCGAGGCGAGCAGCGCGACCGAGACGGTCAGCGAGAACGAGCCGAACAGCGCGCCCACCATGCCGCCGACCACGCCGATCGGCAGGAACACCGCGACGGTGGTGAGCGTGGAGGAGGTGATCGCGCCGGCGACCTCCTTGACCGCGGAGACGATCGCCTGCTGCCGCTCCTCGCCGTAGGCGAGATGCCGCTTGATGTTCTCCAGCACCACGATCGAGTCGTCGACGACCCGGCCGATGGCGATGGTGAGCGCGCCCAGGGTGAGCATGTTGAGCGACAGGTCCCGGGTCCACAGCACGATCAGCGTGATCACGACGGAGAGCGGGATGGAGACCGCGGTGACCAGCGTCGAGCGCAGCGACGCCAGGAAGATCAGGATGATCACGACGGCCATCACCAGGCCGAGGAGGCCCTCGGTGGTGAGGCTGCTGATGGACTTGGAGACCGCCGGCCCCTGGTCGCTGACGACCGTGAGGTCGGCGCCGGCGCCGAGGTCCTGCCGCAGCTCGGGCAGCTTGTCCTTGACCGCCTTGGAGATGGCGACGGCGCTGCCGTCCTGGCCCATGGTGACCACGACGGCGAGGCTGGGCTCGCCGTTGGTGCGGGTGATGGAGGTGGCCGTGGTCGGCTCCTCCTTGACGGTGGCGATGTCCCCGAGGCGTACGGGCTTGGGCGCGCCACCGGAGCCGGAGCCGCCGCCGGGGCCGGCCGCGGCGCCGGAGACCCGCAGGTCCTCGATCTGGCGCAGCGAGGTGAACCCGGAGCCGACCTGGACGGTCTTGCTCCTGCCCGCCTCGGCGAACGAACCGGCCGGCACGGAGGCGCCGTTGGCCTGGAGCACCTGGCCGAGCGCGGCCGGGGTGAGCCCGGCGGCGGCGAGCCTGGCCTCGTCGGGGGTGACGGAGACGATCCGGTCCTGCACCCCGTCCACGGTGACCTGGCCGACGCCGTCGATGTCCTTGAGCGCCGGCACGACCGACCGCTTGAGCTGGTCGGCGAGCGCCTGCTGGTCCTTGCCCGAGGAGGAGACCGCGAGCACCACGGTCGGGATGTCGTCGGTGGAGCCGGCGACGACCTGCGGGTCGACCTCGGTGGGCAGCTTGGCGCGGGCCCGGTTCACGGCCTGCTGGACATCGGCGACGAGCTGCTTGGAGCCGGTGCCGTAGTCGAACTTGGCCATGATGACGGCCGAGCCCTCGCTGGCCGTGGAGGTGATGCCGGTGATGCCGTCGACGGCCTCGAGGCTGTCCTCGAGCGGTTCGACGACCTGCTTCTCGACCACGTCGGGGGACGCGCCCTGGTACGGGGCGATCACCGACACCATGGGCAGGTCGATGGACGGCAGCAACTGCTGCTTGAGCTGGGGGATCGCGACCGCCCCGAAGACGATCGCGACGATCGCCATCAGGGCTATCAGGCCCCTTTGTGCGAGGCTGAATCTCGACAGCCAGGACATGGGTGGGGTCTCTCTCTGTTACGTCAGTCGGCGAGGCCCTCGGACGCGTCGCGCACGATGCTTTTAAGGCCCGCTTACACGATCAGCCATGCGAGGGGACGTTTTCCTCGCTCGCAGGTCGGTTCTCGCGGCCCCGCCGTACCGCAGGCGCAGTACCTCCGCCGCGGCTCACTCCACCCGTGGGCGTACCAGGCCGGTCTCGTAGGCGATCACCACGAGCTGGGCCCGGTCGCGGGCCCCCAGCTTGGCCATCGCCCGGTTGACGTGCGTCTTGACGGTGAGTGGGCTGACCGAGAGCCGCTCGGCGATCTCGTCGTTGGACAGCCCGGCGGCGACCAGCACCAGCACCTCGCGCTCGCGGACGGTGAGCGCGGCCAGCCGGGAGGCGTCGGCGGAGCGCCGGGCGCCCAGCGGGTCGCCGTCGCCCTGGGCGAGGAAGCGGGCGATCAGGCCGCGGGTCGCGGCGGGCGAGAGCAGCGCGTCGCCGGCGGCGGCCACCCGGATCGCGGCCAGCAGTTCGTCGGGTTCCGCGCCCTTGCCGAGGAAGCCGCTGGCGCCCGCGCGCAGCGACTGCACGACGTACTCGTCCACCTCGAACGTCGTCAGGATCACCACCCGTACGCCGCTCAGCGCGGGGTCGGCGCTGATCTCGCGGGTGGCGGTGAGCCCGTCCACGCCCGGCATCCGGATGTCCATCAGCACCACGTCGGCGCCGTGTTCGCGCAGTTGCCGCAGCGCGTCGGCGCCGTCGGAGGCCTCCCCGACGACCTCCATGTCGGGTTCGGAGTTCACGAGCACGCGGAACGCGCTGCGCAGCAGCGCCTGGTCGTCCGCGAGCAGCACCCGAATGGTCATGTCCCCGCCCCCTCGTCGCCCCGGCCGCTCCGCCGGGCCGCGTCCCCGTACGCCTCGTCGCCCCGGCCGCTCCGCCGGACCCCGTCCCCGTACGCCTCGTCGTGCCCCTCGTCCGCGCGGTCCCCCTCCGCGGGGGCCGGGCCGACTCCGGTGAGCGGCAAGCGTACGTGCACCCGGAAACCGCCGGTGGCGACGGGCCCGGCCGCGCAGTGGCCGCCGAGGGCGGCGGCCCGCTCCCGCATCCCGGTCAGGCCGTGCCGGCCGTGCGGCGAGCGGGCTTCGCCGGGGCCCGGCGCGGGCCGGCCGGCGCCGTCGTCCACGACGGTGACCTCCAGCGCCCCCTCGGCCACCGCGACCGTGACCTCGGCGCGGGCACCGTCCCCGGCGTGCTTGTGCACATTGGTGAGCGCCTCCTGGATCACCCGGTACGCGGCCAGGTCCACGCCGGCCGGCAGCGGCTCGTCGACGGCGGCCCGGCGGGTCACCTCGACGGGCAGGCCGGCGTGCCGGAAGGAGTCCACGAGCTGGTCGAGGAGGTCCAGCCCGGGGGCGGGCTCGGTGGGGGCCTCCGGGTCGCCGGACTGCCGCAGCAGGCCGACCGTGGCGCGCAGTTCGCGCAGCGCCGAGCGGCTGGCCTCCCGGACGTGGGCCAGCGCCTCCCGGGCCTGGTCGGGGCGCTTGTCCATGACGTGGGCGGCGACCCCGGCCTGCACATTGACCAGGGCGATGTGATGGGCGACGACGTCGTGCAGCTCGCGGGCGATGCGCATCCGCTCCTCGGCGACCCGGCGGCGGGCCTCCTCCTCGCGGGTGCGCTCGGCGCGCTCCGCCCGCTCCTCGATGGCCGCGACGAAGGCGCGGCGGCTGCGGACGGCGTCGCCGGCGGCCGCGGCCATGCCGGTCCAGGCGAAGATGCCGAGGTTCTCCTGGGCGTACCAGGGCCGCTCCGCGAGGGCCATCGCGGCGGCGGTCAGCCCCACGACGGTGAGCGCCCCGACCCGCCAGGTCGTGGGCCGGTCGGTGCGGGAGGCGACGGTGTAGAGCGCGATCACCACGGCGAACGCGATGGGGGTGCGGGGGTCCTCGGTGCCGAGCGCCAGCCCGGTGAGGGTGACCGCGGAGGTGAACGCCAGCACGGCCAGCGGCCGACGGCGGCGTACGACGAGCGCGGCACAGGCCACGACGGCGAGCACCGCGCTCGTCGCGTCGAGGCGGTGCTCCTCCAGGCGGGGCGCGTGGTGGCGGTGCGGCTCGACCACCGAGGCGATGAGGACCAGGGCGAGGGCGGCGGCGGCGAGCACCGCGTCGAACGCGAGCGGGTGGGCGTGGAGCCAGCGCTTGGGGCGGGCGAGGCCCTGCCCCACGGCGAGAGAAGTCACCCGACGGAGGGTAACGCCGCGGGCCGCGGGGGCCGTCGGTCGCACGGCGGCGCGAGGTTGTCGGGCGGCGCGGCGCACGGCGCCGGCCCGTGATCCCTAGGGCGCGTCCGGGATCAGGCCCTCCCCGCCGAGCATCTCCCTGACCTCGGCCAGCGTCGCGTCCATCGACGGAAGGATCAGCTCCGACGGCTCCAGCGACGCGTCGGGCAACGGCTCGCCCAGCGCCCGTACCGCGTCGAGCAGGGCGTGCAGCGTGAGCCGGAACCCCGGCTCGTCACCGCCCTCCAGCTCGGCGAGGAGCGCGTCGTCGAACTTGTTGAGCTCGGTGAGGTGGCTGTCCGCCAGCCTCCACTGACCCTCCCCCATGATCCGTACGATCACGACGACCTCCTCGCGGAACGCGGATACGGCTCCCGGTCCGACCGGCCGGCCGGCCCCTGCTGCCCCTGCGCCTGCTGCTCCTGCGGCCTCCGGCCCTTGCTGCTCGCGGCCCCCGCCGCGCCCGGCCCCTACTGCTCGTCTACTGCTTGTCGAACCGGTGCGGGCTCTGCTGCCCCTGCTGCTGCCCGGCGGCGCCCGCCGCGCCGCCCGTGCCGCCCTCGATGGCCTGCTGCCCGGCGCCACTGCCACCCGCCAGCTCGGCCTTCATCCGCTGCAGCTCCAGCTCCACGTCCGAGCCGCCGGAGAGCCGGTCCAGCTCCGCGGTCAGATCGTCCTTGGCCATGCCGGTCGGGTCGTCGAGCGCGCCGGAGGCGAGCAGCTCGTCGATGGCCCCCGCCCGCGCCTGGAGCTGCGCGGTCTTGTCCTCGGCGCGCTGGATCGCCAGGCCGACGTCGCCCATCTCCTCGGAGATGCCGGTGAAGGCCTCGCCGATCCGGGTCTGCGCCTGGGCCGCGGTGTACGTGGCCTTGATCGTCTCCTTCTTGGTGCGGAAGGCGTCGACCTTGGCCTGCAGCCGCTGGGCGGCCAGGGTCAGCTTCTCCTCCTCGCCCTGGAGCGTCCTGTGCTGCGTCTCCAGGTCGCTGACCTGCTGCTGGAGGGCCGCGCGCCGGGTGAGCGCCTCGCGTGCCAGGTCCTCCCGGCCGAGGGCGAGGGCCTTGCGGCTCTGGTCCTCCAGCTTGGTGGACTGGCCCTGCAGCTGGCCGAGCTGAAGCTCCAGACGCTTGCGGGAGGTCGCCACGTCCGCGACTCCCCTGCGCACCTTCTGCAGCAGCTCCAGCTGCTTCTGGTACGAGTAGTCGAGGGTCTCGCGCGGGTCCTCCGCCCGGTCCAGGGCTTTGTTGGCCTTCGCGCGGAAAATCATCCCCATCCGCTTCATGACACCGCTCATGGGCCTCGCGCGCCCCCTTCTCCGGGCTTGAGCTCCAGCACTTCTTCAGACCCACAGTACGGGCCCTGCTTCTATTACCGCACTGATCGGACCCCGATGCGCTCCTCCTCCAGGACGATCACGGGAGGCCCTCATCCCGCGCAGGGAGTAGATGGCGGCGGGCGCCCCGCCCGGGGCGGCCGGGGAAAGGTGTCGGGGGCCGGCGGCGGGCCGGTGCCACCGGCCCGCGGCGGGACGGGGCCACCGCCCGGAGCCGTTGCCGGATCGTTCCCCTCGGGGCTGGGGTCCACACCCCGGACCACGTACCCTTGAGCCTTGTGTTCCGTAGCCGTTCCAAGGAAGAGCAGGCAGCGCTCACCAAGGTGACCGCCGACCGGCCCCAGCAGCCCCAGACCCGCGACCCGCAGGCCCCCAAGGGCCGCCCGACGCCCAAGCGCAGCGCCGCCCAGTCGCAGCGCCGCAGCGTGGCGTCGACCCCGATGAACCGCAAGGAGGCGGCCAAGCGGCAGCGCGAGGCGCGCCGCGCGGACCTCGCCAAGCAGCGCGAGGCGCTGGCCAGCGGCGACGAGCGCTATCTGCCGGCCCGCGACAAGGGCCCGGTGCGCCGGTTCGCCCGTGACTTCGTGGACTCCCGCTTCTGCGTGGCGGAGTTCTTCCTGCCGCTGGCGGTGGTCATCCTCGTGGTGTCGATGATGCCGTCGCTCCAGGTCAAGAACATCTCGCTGATCGCCTGGCTGGGCGTGATCGTGATGATCGTCATCGACTCGATCGGCATCGCGATCCGCCTGAAGAAGCAGCTCAAGGCGCGCTTCCCGAAGGAGAACCTGCGCGGCGCCGTGCCGTACGCGCTGATGCGCACGCTCCAGATGCGCCGACTGCGGCTGCCGAAGCCGCGGGTCAAGCGCGGAGAGCGGCCCTGACCTCGGAGAGCGGCTTCGCCGGCGGCGCGCCCGGCTGGCTGGCCGGACTGTCGGGCGTGCGGAACACCGTCCGCCAGGAGCTGGTCGCCCGCCAGCTGGAGGAGCAGATAGCCGCCCGCTTCCCCGTCGGGCAGCGGCTGCGGATTCTCGACGTCGGCCTGGGCCAGGGCACCCAGGCGCTGCGGCTGGCCCGCGCCGGGCACATGGTGACCGGCCTGGAGTCCGACCCCGGGATGCTGGAGGTCGCGCGCGCCGCGGTGGCCGACGAGCCCGAGGGCATACGGGAGCGGGTGCGGCTGATCGAGGGCGACGGCCGGGAGACCGGCGTGCACTTCACGCCCGGCAGCTTCGACATCGTGCTCTGTCACGGGGTGCTGATGTACGTGCCCGAGCCGGACCCGATGCTGGCCGGGCTGGCCCGGGTGCTGGCGCCCGGCGGGCTGCTCTCGCTGGTCGTCCGGAACGCGGACGCGCTGGCCATGCGGCCGGGTCTGAGCGGCGACTGGGCCGCGGCGATGGCCGCGTTCGACTCCCCCGAGTACGTCAACCGGGTCGGCCTGCGGGCACGCGCCGACCGGCTGGAGACGCTGACCGCGACGCTCGCGGGTATCGGCGCGCCGCTGCACACGTGGTACGGGGTGCGGGTGTTCACCGACCTCGCCGAGGACGGCGCGGGCGCGCCGGAGGACGAGCGGGAGTTCGCGGCCATGCTGGCGGCGGAGGAGCGGGCGGGCCGCACGGACCCGTACCGGGCGGTGGCGGCGCTGCTGCACTTGTGCGGCGTACGGGGTTGAGCGGGGCGCGGAGTCCCGTACGGGGTTGAGCGGGGCGCGGCGTACGGGCTGACACCGGCGTCGCCCGCTCGGCCTGGGCAGCCGAAAGCCCCGCCGACAAGAGAATTGCCGACGGGGCCCGGATCAGTGGGCGGACCGCTCAGAAGGGGCCCTTGCTGTCCTCGTCGGACTTGATGCACGCCTCGAGCTGGTTCTTCTTCGCCGCGGCCTCGGCGAACTTCTTCTTGGCGATCTCGTGGTTGCCGAGCTGCTTGTTCTTGTTGGCCAGGTCGGTCAGCTCCTTGATCTGCTTGCGCAGCTTCGTCTTGTTGCAGGTGACCGCGGCTCGGGCCGTCACCGCCTCGGCGTCACCGGTGGTCGCGGCGTGCGCGGGAACGGCCGTGAACAGGAGGCCTCCGGCCAGGGCCGCGGAGGCGGCGAGCACGGACATACGACGGCTCATGACTACCACTCCAGATCTCGGGCCATACAGACCCACGGGGATACGGAACAAAGAAGATCACTGTATAGGGGACGTTTCGAGCACCCGCACAGGGTCCGTCCGGCGCCGCGCGACCGCGCGACCGCGCGACTCGATCACCTCGGTCACACCGGAAAAATGCGTGGCTCGCGCCGCGCCGGTCAGGCACGCTGCCGTATCTCCGCGTCCTTCACGGGTCGGGGCCGTCCCGTCGACCGTCGCAGACCGAGGAGAACTCGTGCCCGCAGCAACGCCGTTGGCCGATACGGCCGCCGCGCCACCCACCGCGAAACCCTCCGCGAGACAGACCTGGCGCGCCCTGTACGCCCACGTCCGCCCGCACCGGCCGGCCGTGGCGTTCGGCGCGCTGTGCGCCCTGATCGGCGCCGCGACCGGGCTGGCCCAGCCGCTGGCGGCCAAGGAGTTGGTGGACCGGCTGGCGAACGACGGCTCGGTCGCGGGCGTACTGCTCGTCCTCACCGCGCTGGTCGTGCTGGGCACGGCGATCGACGCATTCGGCCAGTACGTCCTGGAGCGCACCGCCGAGTCCGTCGTCCGCGCCGCCCGCCGGTCCCTCGTCGTACGGCTGCTGCGGCTGCGCGTGCCGGAGATCGAGCGCACCCAGCCGGGCGATCTGATGTCCCGGGTGACCTCGGACACCACGCTGCTGCACCAGGTGACCACCCGGTCGGTGGTGGCCGCGATGACCGGCGGTCTCACCCTGCTGGCGACCGTCGCCATGATGGCGCTGATGGACCCGGTGCTGCTCGGGGTGACGCTCGGGGTCATCGTGCTGATCGGCAGCTCCCTGACCCTGGTCATGCCGAGGATCTCGCGGGCCACCAAGCAGGCCCAGGAGGCGGTCGGGGCGATATCCACGGTGCTGGAGCGCGCGTTCGGCGCGTTCCGCACGGTGAAGGCCTCGGGCGCGGAGCGGCGGGAGGCCGCGTCCGTGGAGGCGGCCGTCGACGACGCGTGGCGGCACGGCGTCCGCTCGGCGAAGTGGCAGTCCCTGGCGTGGAGTTCGATCGGCCTGTCGGTGCAGGTGTCGTTCCTCGCGGTGCTCGGCGTGGGCGGGGCGCGCGTGGCGTCCGGCGCGATATCCGTCTCCACGCTGGTGGCGTTCCTGCTCTACCTCTTCTATCTCATCGACCCGATCTCCCAGCTGGTGGAGGCGGCGTCCCAGTACCAGGTGGGCTCGGCGGCGATCGCCCGGATCGGGGAGGCGGAGCGGCTGGAGGTCGAGCCGGAGCCGATGCCCGTTCCCGTTCCCGGGCCCGGGAACGGGCCCAAGGCGTCGCCCGCGTCCGTGGCGTTCGAGAACGTCACCTTCCGCTACCGGGAGGGCCTGCCGCTGGTGCACCACGGCGTCTCCTTCGCGGTGCCGGGCGGCGGCATGACCGCGTTCGTCGGGCCCTCGGGCGCCGGCAAGACCACCGTGTTCGGCCTGCTGGAACGGTTCTACGACGCGACGGGTGGCCGCGTGCTCGTCGACGGCCGCGACGTCCGCGACTGGCCGCTGCACGAGCTGCGGGCCGCCATCGGCTACGTCGAGCAGGACGCGCCGGTGCTGGCGGGCACGCTCCGGGAGAACCTGCTCTTCGCCGCCCCGGGCGCCACGGACGACGCGATCCGGGAGGTGCTCGTCCGCACCCGGCTGACCGCCCTCGTGGAGCGGCTGCCGGAGGGCCTGGACAGCATCGTGGGCCACCGCGGCAACACGCTCTCGGGCGGGGAGCGGCAGCGGGTGGCGATCGCCCGCGCGCTGCTGCGCCGGCCCCGGCTGCTCCTGCTGGACGAGGCCACGTCGCAGCTGGACGCGGTCAACGAGCTGGCGCTGCGGGACGCGGTGAGCGAGGCGGCCCGGGAGACGACGGTGCTGGTGGTGGCGCACCGGCTGTCCACGGTGACGTTGGCGGACCGGATCGTGGTGATGGATGCGGGGCGCGTGCGTGCCGTGGGCACGCACGCTGAGCTGGTCGCTCGGGACGCGTTGTACGCGGAGCTCGCCGCGACGCAGCTCCTGGCCTCCTCGACGTAGGTCGTCTGCTTTTCCCGCCCCTTCGGGGCGGGTCTTTTCCCCGGCCTTCGGCCGGGGAAAAGACC